>VGZN01000160.1 GCA_016872635.1 Planctomycetota bacterium
CGAACGGATCCTCGCTCCAGAAAACTTCGTCTCGACCGTATACCTAAAGATGGGAATCGACCCGGACAAGGTCTACTACACTCCCGCAGGACGCCCAACCCACCTGGTCAGCGACCCAACGCCGATCCGTGAATTGATGTAGGCGCAATGATCCCGGCAGCAAATGGTTATACCTCGTTGATGCTACGCTATTCCTTCGCATTGCATGGACTGGTATCTCTCGTCCTCCTAGGCTTGGGGGTTTATGGACTCAGCGATTCCCTCCGCGCTCAATCTCCTGATGCCGCTCGATTGATGCCCGTCGGAGGTATGCGAGGTTCCACGGTCACCATCGAGCTTCCAGGCAAATGGGAAAAATGGCCGGTCTCGATCTGGTCGTCCTCCCCACATGTGCAATGGCTGGCTACCGAGACCGCAGGCAAAGTCTCCGCAACCATCGCACCCGAGGCCAAGCCTGGTGTTCACTTCGTGCGGTTTTACAACGAATCGGTCGCTTCACCTCTGCTGCGATTCATCGTCGGTGGTTTCCCCGAAGGACTCGAAGTCGAACCGAACGACGATGTTCGCCAACCACAATCCGTCGAGATTCCTGCTTCACCCACACTCCCAGCGATCACCGTCAACGGTTCCCTTCAAAAATCAGGGGATGTAGATCACTTCGGTATCCGGCTAGCCAAAGACCAACTCTTAACCGTGTCCATCGACAGCCATCGCAACCTGAAATCGCCAATGGATGCATCTCTGCAAGTGCTCGACACCAAAGGAAACCTGTACGCGCAAAACCTCGATGCATTGGGCCTGGATCCCCGCTTGCAATTCAAAAGCCCTAAAGAGGATCTGTATGTCATTCGCGTCTTCGCCTTTCCCGAAACACCCGACAGCACGATCGGGTATGCAGGAGGTGACAAATTCCTCTATCGACTGCATGCAACCATCGGCGACTATGATGAAGCTGCCGAGAGCTACTCGGAAAACGGTATTTCCATCGTCGAACCGAGCGATCGATCCAACCCTACTGTCGTCGCAGATCCATCCGCGTTCTATGGCGCCATGGAATCACCACGCGATGAAGACGTGGTGTCGATCGAGACCTCAGCACCTGGGCACTGGAAGATAAAGGCCCGAGCGTTGGAACTCGGATCCACCATGGATGCCGTCTTAGAACTGCTCGACTCCACTGGAAAATCGATCTCGAAACAAGGTGACTCGGGCGAGATTCGCGATCCTGTTTTGAACAATCAGATGCAAGCCGCAGGGAAGTACTTGATCGCTATCCGAGATTTACACGGTCGATTTGGCCCATCGTTCCGCTACCGCATCGAACTCGAAAACGAGCTACCTCTCGTCAAAGGTTCGATCGCCAACGATATCGTGACTGGCACCGCAGATAAACCGATCGAGGTCGAGGTTGCGATCGAACGTACCTTTGGTGCAGCAGACGATGCGACCATCTCTGTAACAGGTCTGCCTGCGGGATACACCTGCGAACCGGTTATCTCGAAAATGAAAGAAGAGTCGGAAAAGAAGGTCAAATTTTCAATCGTGCCAAACGCGCCTTGTTCTGTCCCTTTCGCGATCGAAATCCAGCAGGCTGGACAAACAGAAAAACTATCGGTCATCGCTACCAACAGCACCACGCCCTGGCTTTGGTTGCAAGTCACTCCGCCTAAATAAATTCGGCTGCCTCAATAAACTTCCTTCAACGACCTGTTTCGGACTCCCCCCGGAGTTAGAATGAGGTTCACCTCCCTCCAGCGTTTCCGTCCAACGCCCCCGCCTCCGCTTTGCGACAACAATTGCATGCTTGACCCCCGGCGCTTTTTCCTAGTTACCCTCGCACTTGCGTTCCCCCTCGTTCCGTCACTTGCGATGGCTCAGCCAAGTGCCAACGCATCCCCCACTGCGGAACAGTTGGATTTCTTTGAAAAGAAAATCCGACCTGTCCTCGTCGAGCATTGCTACGAATGCCATGCCGCCGATGCAAAAACGATCCAAGGGGGATTGTCACTCGATACCGCGCAAGGGCTCATCCAAGGTGGCGATTCCGGCCCCGCGTTGGTTCCGCATCAAAGCGATTCGAGCCTACTCATCCAAGCGATCCGCTACGAATCTAACCAAATGCCTCCTCGAGGGAAGCTTCCAGAAAGTGTGATCGCTGACTTTGTCGCATGGGTGAATGCGGGCGCGATCGATCCTCGCATCGGAACACCGACCCCATCCAAAAAGGAGATCGACTTCGAAACAGCTCGTCGCTTTTGGTCGTTTGTCCCCCCATCCATGCCTTCGATCCCGACTACGCTTCGGACCGATTGGGCCGAGTCGAACATCGATCATTTCGTGCTAGCGGCGATGGAATCCCATCAACTGTCACCGGTCTCCCCCGCCCACAAACGGGCGCTCATTCGACGAGCTAGCTTCGACTTGACGGGATTGCCCCCGACCCCAAACGATGTCGAGACATTCCTCGCCGACTCATCCTCGGACGCATTCGAAAAGGTGATCGATCGACTCCTGCAGTCCCAAGCCTACGGTGAACGCTGGGGTCGTTATTGGCTTGATGTGGCTCGTTACTCCGAGGATCAAGCCCATACGTTTAGCGTGCAACCTAATACCAATGGATACCGCTTCCGCGATTGGGTCATCGCCGCCTTCAACGCCGACATGCCATTCGATCGATTCATTCGATACCAAATCGCAGCCGACCTGATGGAGATCGAAGAAACCGATCGCCTGAACAATCTCGCCGCTTTGGGATACTTCGGACTCGGTGCTCAGTACTATAAAAACACCGATGCTGCAAAAGCTGCTGCTGATGAACTCGACGATCGCATCGATACACTGACCCGTGGGTTCCTCGGCCTCACGGTCTCCTGCGCTCGTTGCCACGATCATAAATTCGATCCGATCCCTCAACAGGATTATTACTCGCTCGCGGGTGTCTTTCACAGCTCCCGATTGCACACCGCTCCTTTGGTCCCTTCCGATGAAGTCGATCGCTTCAATTCGGCCCAGCAGAAGATCAAAAAGCTCGAGGAATCGATCAACCAAACGATTGCCGCCCAAGGCCCCAAGCTTCGCGAAGCCAGGGTCGAAGACGTTGCTCGACACATGCTCGCCGCCCATCGGTTCCAACAATCGAAATCGAAGGATCCTTCATTGAAACTCCCTCCGTTTGCCAAGGGCGAAGAACTCAATGAAGGGACATTGAAGAAATGGCTCGATTTCCTTAAGTCCAAATCTGCCTCACCTCCCAAGGCCCTCAAAACCTGGTTCGATGCGACCACCGCCAGTGACGCAGAGACCCCAGAACGCCTAGAAGCGATCACCTCCGCCGCACACGTGTTCCAACAACACCTTGCGCTTTTGATCCGACAACGCGATGGGCAATTATCCAGCGACGAGCAATCGCAACTCAGCCAGACGACGGAGAATGGAAACGCGCGTTTCGCCAGCCCGAACGTAACGCGGACGCAGCCAACCATCAACATTGATGTCGATCTCAACGGTGCTAAAGAATTGATCTTAGTCGTCAACGACGGAGGCAATGGACCCAGTTGCGATCACGCGGATTGGCTGGAGCCCAAGCTCATCACTGCATCCGGAGAAATCCCGCTCACCAACTTGAAATGGCGATCAGTAACGGCAACCTACGGCAATGTGAACATCAACTCGAATGTGAATGGACAACCCCTTCGTGTTGCAGGCAAATCGTATCCCAACGGAATCGGGACACACTCTACCTCTGTGATCACATACGACCTACCCGAAGGAGCCCAGCGATTCCAAGCGGTCGGAGGGTTGGACAATAGCGGTAGCGATCAAGGGGGCGATTGCGGTGCCAATGCGACGATCCAATTCCGAGTTTACACCGAAACTCCCACCGACATCCAAGTCGGTCAAACCGATCTTCTGTCGGAAATCTTCGGTGAAAAAGGTCTCTTTGCAATGACGCTTCAGGGTCTTGAAAAGCGACTTCCTGACGATCTTCGAGGCGCATTAGTTAACCAACGCTCCGAACTGGAGCAGTTGCGCCGCGAGGCTCCTGCGATGTACCCTGTTGCCCACGTCATCGCGGAATCCAACCCTTCTGACTTGAAGGTCATGGTGCGCGGAAATCCAGCCAATCAAGGAGAACTGGCCCCGCGGCGATTCCTCAAAGTGCTCAGCAGCGACACACCTCCGGCGTTTTCCAAAGGGAGCGGCCGATTGGAGTTGGCAAACGCGATCGCATCGCGAGACAACCCGCTGACCGCTCGCGTGATCGTCAATCGCGTATGGCAACACCATTTCGGTCGCGGTCTGGTCGGAACCCCGGACAACTTTGGAAAGCTCGGTGAGCTACCGACCCATCCGGAACTCCTCGACTACTTGACGTTGCGCTTCATGGAAAGTGGCTGGTCCATCAAATCGTTGCACCGCGAAATCATGCTCTCCGCCACATACCGGCTCGGAACCGATCTCAACGAATCGAACATGCAACGCGATGCGGACAACCGTTATCTCTGGAGAATGAATCGACGCCGGTTGGATGTTGAAGCATGGCGCGATGCGCTTTTGGCAACTTCAGGAAGGCTCGATGGGAAACTCCAAGGTCCTTCAACCAATCTAGCGGACGCCAGCAACAATCGACGTACGGTCTACGCATTTATCAGTCGGCACGAACTGGACAACATGCTTCGCCTCTTCGATTTCCCGGATGCGAATATCACTGCTTCGACCCGAGCCGAAACGACCGTACCGCAACAGCAACTGTTTGTGCTCAACAGCCCTTTCATGATCGAACAATCCAAAGCGTTCGCGGCTCGCATCCAAAAGGCTGCTGGGCCAGACCTTGAAGACCAGATCCGCATGGGTTATGCGCTCGCCTTTGGACGTCCCGTGCGCGATCGCGAATTGCAACTCGGTGTGCGTTACTTGCAAAGTGACGAATCCGAGGAAGAGAGAAAACAAAACCAACTGTCGCGGTGGGAGCGTTACGCGCAAGCGTTGCTCGGCAGCAATGAGTTTATGTATTTAGATTAGACGATCGAGAGCCTTGCCACTGGCAGCATTCGTGGTGGGCGATAGCCGTCACCGTCAGAATGCCGAACCGTTTTTAGCAACTACGAACTGAAGTTACCCCTGTGCCATGAGAATCTTGCAATCGCAATTAGCTTCCAATTCGTTCGGGGATGTTTCGCGCCGCGCGTTGCTCCAGCGATTTGGCACGGGGATCGGTGCCCTCGGTTTGGCAGGGATTCTGGGGCAACAGGGACTACTTGCCCAAGAGCCTTCGGCCCCCACCGGATCTCGGAATCCGTTAGCTCCCAAGCCCCCGATGTTTCGTCCACGAGCAAAACGAATCATCCATTTGTTCATGAATGGTGGACCGTCCCAAGTCGACACGTTTGATCCTAAGCCCTCGTTGACCAAGTACGATGGCCAGCGCCCCCCTGGAGCCGATCTAAAGACCGAGCGGAAGACAGGTGGCTTGATGAAATCCCCATTCCGATTCGATCGGCATGGGGAGTCGGGCTTGGAGATCAGCGAGATCTTCCCGCACTTGAGCTCTTGCGCAGATGATTTGTGCGTGATTCGTTCGATGCATACCAATATCCCGAATCACGAACCGTCGTTGTTGATGATGACCAGCGGTGAAACACAACCGACGCGGCCATCGATGGGCTCTTGGTTGTTGTACGGATTGGGTACGGAAAATGAGAACCTGCCCGGATTCGTGGTGCTTTGCCCTGGCAAACCGGTCGTGGGTCCCGCTTTATGGGGCAATCGCTTTTTGCCGGGGATCTATCAAGGTGCCCAAATTAACAACTCCAAGATGGACCCGCAGAACGTGATTCGGGACATCAACAATGCAGCGATTACTAGGACAGCGCAGCGGGAGCAACTGGATCTGCTCAAGCAACTCAATGAGCTACATTTGGAGGATCGTGGTGGGAGTGACAATCCGTTGGAGGCGAGAATCCAATCGTTGGAGATGGCGTTTCGGATGCAAACCGAAGCGCAAGACGTGTTTGATTTGAATCAAGAGACGCAGGCCACCCGCGATGCGTATGGCAAGGGTGAGTTCGCGGATGGCTGTCTAGCGGCGCGGCGTTTGGTGGAGCGTGGGGTTCGGATGGTCCAAATTTTCTATGGGAATGGCCAACCGTGGGACGATCACGACAACATCGCGGACCATGCCAAGAAAGCGCAAGCGGTCGATCAACCGATCGCTGCATTGATTAAGGACTTGAAGGCGCGTGGGTTGTTTGACGACACGCTGATTTTGTGGGGCGGTGAGTTTGGACGGACGCCAGTGTCGGAGGGTGCCAAGGGCCGGGACCACAACAACCATGGTTTTTCAGTCTGGCTGGCGGGTGGTGGGGTCCGTGGTGGGATGGCATATGGCGCGACGGACGAGTTCGGTTTTGCGGCGATGGAGAACAAGGTCCATGTTCATGATCTTCATGCGACGTTGTTGCATTTGATGGGGATTGACCACGAGAAGTTGACTTACCGCTATTCGGGCCGCGATTTCCGACTGACCGACGTCCACGGCCGCGTCGTCCACGACATCCTGTCGTAATCAGCCGTCGGGCCCTAGCCCCAGCTTGCACACCCACCCATCTCAAGCGAAGGCGCGAAGAACGCGAAAGACAAGTAGTGGATCTTGCTAAAGATCCCGGCTATCCAAAAGTATTTCTCACACATATCCCCCCGGTTTAAGCCAGTATCCATCTCACGCGAGGGGTTCCCTGCTCCCATATTCCCCCGCAGCCTGCCCCATCAGCCGTCGGGCCTTAGCCTCGGTTTACACCCCACCCAAGCCATGTGGATCAGTACTTTCAACTGACTGCCAAAACCCGCGATCCACGATCCCTCGCCTCTAGTCAAAATCAAAACAACCATCTCCTAAGCCCCTCATCAGCGGGGTTCGATTTTCTAAAGAATCCTGGCACAGATTTGTTGGATGGACGCTTCTTGTCACAAGTAGGGAAAACTCCACGTTTGCGATGCATCCTGCTTTCGGAATCACCTTAGTACTTGTAGATCCTTCAAAAGTCGCCACACCATGTCCAGCAGTAATCGCGATAACAAACACGCCGCACGTTTCAACCAACGCAAGAGAGCGTATCTGAAGCGCACCAACCGTTACCGCCGCCCCTGCATTGAACAGCTCGAGACTCGAAGACTTTTGGTTGGGGAGCTTGATTTAACGTTCGGAACTGGTGGCAATGTTGTCACGGATTTCGGATTTACAGGACAATTTGGATCTGGATATACGGATATAGCCATCCAAGATGATGCAAAGACGGTCGCGTTGGGCGCAACCAATTCAGGTACCCGCATGAAATTACTTGCGGCAAGATACCTTGAGAACGGAACCCTAGACCAATCCTTTGCAGATAATGGGCTTCTCAAGCTAGATCTCGGATCACGCCAAGGCGGTAGTGAAGCGATATGTATCCAACAAGACAAGAAGATTATCATTGCCGGCGGCGCGATCGACAGTAATGGACTCGAATACTTTTTCGCTACACGACTCTTAGAAGACGGAACTCTGGATATAGGGTTTGCAAATAACGGCGTTTTTACATACCAAATTGAAGATGGATATGTACAAGACGTAAAGGTTCAGCCGGATGGAAAAATTGTCATGGTTGGGGGGGCGGGAATTCGTCTCGACAACCGAACGCTTGGTAAGCACCTTTTGGTTCGATTAACCCAGTCTGGAACGCTGGACACAACCTTTGGAAACCAAGGCATAGTACTCAGGGACACCTGGTATAGGGATAGACTATACTCCGTGGTCATTCAGCAGGATGGCTCCCTTATTGCAGTAGGGGAAACAGGCCTGGGATTTAATCGTTTCAGAGCATGCGTATGGAAGCTAAAAAGCAGTGGCGAAACCGATAGTTTTTTTACCTTTTCACCCGCTTACGAAAACTCGGTTGATCGAGCAACATCAATCGCGATAAACAAAGATGAAAGCTTAATTATCGGTGGAAAATTTAATGACCGTCCTGGAATGCTCAAACTCACGAAATCATTTTCTCTCGATTCAACATTCGCTAACGCAGGCGTTTTGATCCTCGAAAGTGGATTTGGAACTACCGCTATAGAAGGAGTGGCAGCCTACCCGGATGGGAAGATCGTGGCTGTAATCCAAAAGGAATTACTTCGTTTCACTTCGACTGGGCAATTGGACCCTACATTCGACCAAGACGGAAGGGTAACTTCGACATTTGGAAAATCTAACAACTGGATATTAACGACAAAAGTTCAACTTGATGGCAACATACTAGTCGCCGGAGTCGCTAATACCATCGGCACTCAGGATGCTTCCTTTGGGCTCGCACGACACGTAGGTGATTGGCATCCAAACCAAATTCCAACGCTCGATGCTATCAGCAATGTAACCATCGCCGAGGATGCGCCGCAGCGGATAGTAAACCTCACAGGTATTACGGCTGGTGTCGGTGAGTCCCAAACGCTTCGTGTATCGGCAATCAGCAGCAACACTGCACTCATCCCAAACCCCAGCATTGCCTACACGTCTGCCAATACTACAGGTTCCATCGCCTTTACCCCGTATGCTGATAAGTCGGGAACCTCTGTCATCACAGTCACCGTCGAAGACGCAGGGCTCGATAACGATCTGGCTACCTCTGCGGATAACGCCACGTTTAGTCGGTCGTTCACCGTCACCGTCAACCCTGTCAATGATATCCCTACTCTCGACCTCTTCGTTGACTACTCCAACCCCGTAACCTATCCCGTAAATACCCAACCCGAGTCTCTCGACTACGGCGATATCGATAAGGACGGCGATATCGATCTCGTCGCAATGGCGCGCGCAACAGGCAAGATCTATGTCTATGTGAACGATTCCAAAGGACTCTTCACCCTTGGATCGCTCTTTGATACTACTCCCGGAGCACCCCATGCACTCTCTGTCAAACTAAACGATATCGATGGAGACAGCGACCTCGATTTGCTCCTCTCCAACAATGTCAATGGAGGAAAGATCCGCGTCTACAACAATAACGGACAAGGTGCCTTCGCCCTCGGGTCTGAAATCGATATGTCGGGTATCACACCTATACTCCCTATCGTCGTCGACCTTAATAAAGATGGCCTGACCGACTTGATCACTGCCAATTTCAATGGAAACAGTATCAGTGTCGCCCTGCGCCAAAACGGAATGACCTTTGCCAACGCCAATGTCTATTCCTTGACCGACAACGCTAGCTCCAATCCCTACAACGTACATCCTGTCGACTTAGACAATGATGGGTATCTGGATCTCGTTATCCCAACCTCCGCGGGTGGCGGTGCGGCGATTCTATACAACCTTGGAAACGGGACCTTCGGTCGTAAATCGGTTCTCAACCACGCTGGTTACGCCATGGCGTCGACCATGGTCGATGTCGACAAGGATGGCGATCTCGACCTTTTACAGGCAGAATCCTGGGGAAGCGGGAAAGTCAACCTCCTCAAAAACAACGGCTCAGGATCCCTGGTCTTTTCGGGAACTTGGTTCGATCTCGGTAACTGCCGCATCACTCACATCACTCACGCAGATACCGATGGAGATGGAACGGAAAATGTAGTCGTTACGACAACAGAAGCCGGAATACAGTCTATTGCTTCGGTCAACACACCGTTGACAGCAACGCTCCTACTTAGCGGCTCGTATCCGAACCTGCTTTACACCAACCTAGCTGACTTCAATGCAGACGGTTCACTCGACGTAGCGTCGATCTCCCAATCCGATAACTATATTGTCGTCCGCAACACGATTCCTCAATCAATCACCATCGCTGAAGATGCACCTCAGCAGACCGTCAATCTTACCGGGATT
>VGZN01000161.1 GCA_016872635.1 Planctomycetota bacterium
GTACAGATTGGCTTTCCACATCCCCACACCCGAAACGCCATTTGCTCGTACTGTCCGACTTCCAAGCGTCCCAGTGGGATACGGCGGAAAAGGCGAACGTCAAGCAATTATCGGAGATGCTGGCTCAACAGACCGTCCCGATCCAATGGAGTTTCCTTCATGTTTCAGAAAACACTGGAATGGACGGAACCGCTCGAGTAACCCCATTGAAAGCGTCGGACAGCTCTGCTGCCACAGGCAATTCGAATGCTTCTCCAAGCGGCAACGATGTATCGATTCTTTCCATGGAGTGCGTACCGGGGCTGCTCGCTCTCTCCGGAAACGCAACGATATCAGCAAGCGTTCAAAACCAATCGAAGGAACTCGCTCAGATTCCTGTAGTCCTGCGAGTCGGCCTTGACGAGATCGAGCGACAGACCATTCAAATCGGCCCTCAGTCAAGCACGAATGTTCGTTTCCAATGGTCGCCGAAGAATATCGGTGATCTGGAAGTCCGAGTGGCGATCGACACGGAGGACCTTTCCCCCGCGGACAATGTCCTCGCGGATGTAATCCGTGTTCGGGAACCAGCAAACGTGCTGGTTATCGATGGGGATCGGAGGCGCAAGGCAATGAAGAGCGAATCGGACTACTTGCGACTCGCACTTACGCCATTCTCCTTGTTACGCGGCGAACAGGGTGATTTGGTCACCACGCGAGTCGTCGATGCCGGAGGATGGAATGAAGCCATGCTGAAAGAGTTCCAAGCCGTCGTGTGCTGCAACGTTCCCGACCTCAATCCCGAACAACGTCGAATTTTGCGAAGCTTCGCCGATGCAGGAGGCGGATTGGTTTTTTGCCTCGGGGATAAAGTTCAAACCGAGCGTTGGAACACTTGGGAAACTATCGCAACCGGTGGGTTAAGACCCGGTAAAATCTCGCCGAGAGCCGAATGGAACGGGCGCGTTGGCGCAACATCAACCCCGCTATTCGAACTATCGAGAGCAGCCCTCGACTCGCTTGAGACAGCCAGGTTTGAACACCGTCACACATTAGAAATCGAGACGGCGAATCCATGGACAGGCATCACGTTTGAGGATGGGCATCCTTGGTTGATTGCGTTTCCGATGGGACAAGGGCGATGCGTTTGGATGATGTCTAGTTGCGACGATGGGGACAGCAATTTCCCCTCTCGACCGGTATATGTTCCTCTCGTACAAAAACTCCTTGCGTTCGTTTTGCAGATCCCCCCGGGATGGAGAGAAATCGTTCCCGGAGAACCATGGCGCGAAGAATGGAAAACCGATGCCAATAACGCTATCTCCTCGGTCCATCTTGTATTCCCCGATGATTCCACCAAGGAAGTCCCTTGGGTTAGCGATTCCAAGGATCCTCCATCGTTGCCAAACTCTCCCGCGGGGACGCAACCCGTCAGCATGACGGCTACCGCAGGGAAAACTGTCAGTTTGCTACCAAGCCCTCGTTTGCTGGGAATATCGCGAGCAACTTTAGGCGAAGAGCGACGGAGCATCGCAACCCAATTGCCGGTTGCAGCCCGCAAAAAGGAATTGAATCGAGAACGACTTACCAGCGTCGAAGTGGAACAACTCGCAGCGGATGTTTCCGCAACACCATCGTCATCCGCAACCACGTGGCTGAACTCTGTCCGCTCAACCTGGGGCGGCAAAGAGCTTTGGACCTGGTTCTGGCTAGGGTTGCTCGCGATGTTCCTCGCCGAAATGTTTCTTCAACAGTCGATGAATGCACGGCTGGTCAAAACAACAGACGCATCTCCTTGCGTCGTGCAGTCCTCTCGAAACCGGCGAGGTGCGGCATGACTCGCGTGCAATTCGGAGGAATCTTGCCCATATGGCTCGTCCTGATCGCATTGCTCGCTGGTGCGATCGCGATTTGGGTTTGGTACTATCGGGAGACGAAATTTCTTAAGTCGCCGTACACGTACATTCTGCCCACCTTGCGAGCTACGGCATTCGCCATCATCATGCTGATGCTCGCCGGACCAAGCCTTCATCATGAGTGGATCTCTGGGGAACTTAGCCGTATCGCACTGCTCGTCGATGGATCAAGCAGTATGGCGATGGACGACCAATCACCTACTGGCGAGTCATTCAAGAACAATTCCGATGAAGTAAAACCTCAAATCGCAAATGCGAAGGCTTTAAGCAATTCGAACACTCGTCTTCATCGGGCTCTTCGGTGGCTCCAAGAAGACCGCCGTAATGCCGACCCCGGGTGGCTGGCTCAGCAACGTTCAAATTTCCATCTTCAACTCTTCGAATTTGCAGGATCAGGCCCAGATGGGGAACCATTGCCGGCGATATGGGATTCGAGCACGGAGGCAACCAATTCACCTATCGAATTTGAGCTCGAGTCGGTTGGTAACCGCACCGCGATCGGCGATGCGTTAGCCCAGGCGACACGTCGATTGCTCCCCCGCGATATCGGAGTTTCCAAAACGGCCGACACGGACCCGACAAGTCCAGCAGCAATCATACTAGTGTCGGATGGTCAGTCGAATGCGGGGGAATCGCCACTGGCCGTTGCGGAGCGAATCGCAAGCAGCGGCATTCCGATTTTCACAATCGGTTATGGACAATCCCAAGAGCCAGAAGACATCGGAGTGATCAGTGTCGATCACTCCAGATCGATGTATCGTACTGATAGTTTGCAAGGCACCGCGACGCTGAAGCAGCAACTTCCTCGCGGGCAGTCGTTTGACGTTTCCATACGACACGGCTCTCAAGTTGTGTGGACGCAAACGTACGAGTCCGATGGTGCTCCAACTCGAACGATCGAATACCGAATCTCAGGTGAAGAGTTATTCAGCGGTCTCGATGTTTCGACCCGTCAAAAAGCGACCCCCATCGAACTCGTCTTCGAAACTTCCACGGTCGGCCGAGACATCGCAGCGGAAAACGATCGTTATGAATCATCGTTGTGGGGAGTGGTCAGGAAGAATCGCGTCATGGTGATGGATCCACGCGGTCGATGGGAATCGCGTTACATCAAAAATGCATTTCAACGAGACGAAGCATGGGATGTCGTGACTGCACTGGGCCCCGAGGAGTTTGAAAAAAATCCCTTTCCAAAAACTCGTGAGGAATTGATTGGGTTGGATTTACTCGTGATGGCGCTCGACAGCGTCGCGAGTATGGACGAGGCTAAATTGAGATGGATTTCCGATTACGTCGCGGAGATTGGTGGCGGAGTTATTTGGATCGACAGTGGACGGGAACCTCCCCCCAAAAATGCGATTGGAGAGTCTGCTGCTGGTAAATCGATGGAATGGCTTCCCATCCGGTTCACCGAGGAAAACGCCCCGATTCCGATTGCTTCGTTAACACTCGAGGACATAGCGATCGACCAACGAGCATTCGCCTTCGAAAAGGATGCGGCATCCAATCGCAGATTGTGGGAGTCGTTTCCGAGCCCTCGTGTCGCTCGGCGCGTCGAGTCTGCACCGGGAGCCGAAGTGCTAGTGATGGGAAAAACCGAAGCCAATAGACTCTTCCCGATGATCGTCACTCGCCAACTCGGCCAAGGCCGTATCGTCTACTTGGCAAACGATGAAACATGGAGGTGGCGTTACAACGTCGCGGATCTTTATCACCAACGCTTTTGGAATCAGCTCGCACAATGGGTTATGCAAGCCCCCTATGCTGTGGAGAACGATTTTATCGCACTCGATTCAGGAGACCGAACCTATTCGTCTGGTGAAGACATATTCATCCGTGCCAGACTTCGGGACTCCAATCGAAACCCACTCTCGAAAGCACGTGCCGTAGCCGTCATTTCTCGGGATGGTGTACGGGTCGATACGATTCCAATGTCTGAAAACCCACTCTCGGAAAACGGCGAAGCAACCGGACTATATTCCGCGTCCATCAATTCATTGCTCCCTGGGCGTTACGAGATAACCCTCGACGTTCCAGGTATCCCCAACGAAGCCCTTGAATTACAAACCGAGTTTTTGGTCCAACCTCCACAAGATTTGGAGATGCAGTCGTTAGCGATGCATCGCACACTTCTCGAGCAGATTGCATCGGTAACAGGTGGAGCGTACTTTGACGAACAAGACGCGGATCGCATCTCTTTATCGCTGAAACGCTTTCAAAAAGGCAAGATTGAGCAGAGCCAAACATTGCTTTGGCAAAGCTATCCGTGGTTCTTGACGGTAATCGGACTTCTGGCCGTCGAGTGGTTTTTGCGCAAGCGATCAGGATTAGTCTAATGAGCACGACAGTTGCATCCTACGGATCCGACCAACCGAATCAAGATCGCAAGGCAATTTCCAAACAAATCATCGACGCTTGGGTGAATCGCTTCGGATCACGCCAAGCGTTGCTGCTGTTTATCCAAGGAGGGTCGGTCGCGATTCTGGCAATAATCGCCGGTGCATCGATCATTGTGCTTCTGGATGCACTAGGCTGGATCGATGATGCAACGCGTTGGGTGCTGAGCCTAGCGATGTACGCGATAGGTATCGTATGCGGCGCCGCATTCGGAATATCCCGATGCTGGAAGGGACTAGATCCAATCAGTTTGGCCAAACACGTGGAGTACGCACATCCGGAATTAAAAGAGAGCTTGCTGTCCTACGTAGAATTAGCTCGCACCCCTGAATCGAACAGGCACTTCAGCGGTAGCTTCCTCCGAGCGATCGAAAATCAAGTGGCCAAGGCATTGGACGAGGTAAAGGTACCTGACCTGCTGCCTTGGTCTTTGATTCGAAAACCGATGCTTGCTGCAGCAACCGGTACGGGACTCGTTGCCCTGCTATGCGCAATTCCGAATCTAGAAATGCCGCAACGCTTTTCGCGCGCCCTGCTTCCATTCCTAGATCTGCAACGCCCGTCACGGACCAAGATCGAAGTACGATCGCCTTCTCGTAGTGAAACAACTGTCCCCGAAAATCAGTCTGTCTCGTTCGAAATTGAAGTCCTAGGCGACCCAACGGACGCGGCACTATTGGAGATTCGCAAAAGCGGTGTCAGTTCGAGAGATGCGATCGAGCGTATTGAGTTGACGAAGATCCAGCAATCACCGCTCCTATTCGCTGGAACCGCCCCGATTGCCAAGGAAGCCTTGGAGTACCGCTTTGTCGCTGGAGATGCCAAAACTTTATTCCGAAAACTCACTCCCGCCCCAAGGCCCCGCGTCACCAACTTTCACCACACTTTTCGATTTCCTGAGTACACACGGCTGGGTAACGTATCTCGGGTCTCTAATGAAGGGGATATCTCCACCCTCGATGCGATGGAACTCGAAATTGGAATCGAACCATCGATGCCATTGCTTTCTGCCCAGCTATTGATCGAAAGCCTCAACTCCGGTGAAAAATCAGCGATCCCTATGGCATTTCATGAGGATCGAAAGATTTGGTCTGCGCCTTGGAAGGTGGACGGGGATGCCCGCTACCAGATTAAACTTAAGGCAAATGTCACCGGCGCCGATCAACCTATTGAGAACACGTACATTCCCCTACACGAGATCAATGCGGTTGCCGATCACGCTCCTAATGTCATTTGGTCCGCAACGGAACAAACGCTGTGGAACTCCACTCCGTCACCGAAACAAACCTGGGTAGTAGCCCCCGAGGAAATCGTCGGCTTGGCAGCGGTGGTCGCAGACGATCTTCCTGGAGTTACACTGAAGCAAGAGATATCCATCAACAGAGCTCCTTGGATCACGGTTGAGCTCGATATACCAATGGTTGCTCTGCACACGAGCACGCTCGATAACGGAGGCAATGCTTCAAACGCAATCGTCCCTTCTGGTCTGGTCGCGTGGACGAGCCTAGATGGCGTTGAAAATCCCACTCGTGGCTCTAGTTCGTGGAAGTGGGATATGCTGACTTCTTCACTCGCGTCCGGCGATATCGTTTCAATCCGTATCGCGGCAACAGACCTTGCGGATAAAACGTCCTACTCAAGCCCGGTGCAACTCGTACTGGCTTCTCCAGGTTTCGATCGCGATCGGCACCAGCATCTCCTTTTGCGAGCATCACTCACCACCGAATTGCAACGCATGGCAGACCTGGTTCGTAACAAGCGTGCGGAATTGCGTCCGAAGCTGGAACAACTCAAGAACCCGAATCTCGCCGCCGCCGAACGTGAACAGATCGCAGATCAATTAACCGCGTTCATCCAAGAATGGAGCAAATCGTGCTCTCGATTCCGCGAGTTATCCAGCAAAGTGGTGAGCTCATTGCCCCGCGTCATCGACCAAAGCGAAGCGGAGTTCGTCGTCCGCAACATTGCCAAATGGGAAAAAGAAACCATTCCAAGTCTTGCGCTAGCAACGAGCATCAATGATTGGATTTCCGCCGATGCAAACGCCTCAACGTCCGCTCCGAACAACGCAAAGCTCCCTGAAAAACTGCTCCAAACCCTTCAGCAACGCATCGATAGATCCCTGGCTGCTTTTGACAAATCCGAAGATGCCACCTCACGCGTCACCGACATCTATCGCCAAATGATCGGCCACGAGTGCTTAACCGCCATCACAAAAGACCTACTAGGGTTGCGAGCTTACCAAACCGAGCAACTTGATAAAGGATCTCGCAATTCGGATTTTGCGATGCTCGCCCGATCCCAAATCATCGCAGAACAGACCATTGACTCGGTCACTCAACTGGGACAGCAACTCGAACCCTACGTATCCCAGCACCTGCAGAACCAGCTCAAGCAATTTGCCCGATCCCTCGACCAGTCTGGACAAGAAACCCGCGCCCTGATGGAAGTCGAACCAAGCCCTCAAGCGTGGTCAAACTTGCTTCAACGGATCCAAAGAAGTGTCAGTGAACTCAACACACAGCATTGGGCGTTCAATCTCGATAGTGGCTTGCTCTGGAATATCGCAGACGCTCGCCGCGACTTGATCTTACGCGGTGCCGGTGTCGGTAATGCGATGATACTAGCTATCGATGCCGCCTCCAAATCCCAAGAGTGGACAGCAGATCCAAATCTCGATAGCGATCTGCTCAGGCGATTGCGATCGTCCAACCTCGATGAGTTGTCGATCGGCATTCTTCCCGCTTCCGATCAGATCCTCGCGAGACGCGACTTCCACCAATATCGCACCCTCAATGATCCCAACTTCCCAAGCGACATGGGATTGGCCAGCC
Source organism: Planctomycetota bacterium (assembly GCA_016872635.1). Lineage (GTDB taxonomy): Bacteria > Planctomycetota > Planctomycetia > Pirellulales > Pirellulaceae > JBKCUI01. The sequence continues at coordinate 7,127 of VGZN01000161.1, forward strand.
GCGCATGGGAAACCGTATTCACTTCGTGGCTGGAAATGCAACCCGGCACAGACGAATGGAATCGCACACGAGAAGATCTTCGATCGATTGTAAAAGCGTACCGAGTCTTAGAAGCCGCACATGAGCTTCAGGACATGCGATCTACCATCGAGTCCCTGCGACGCGGCGAACAATACGACTGGCAATCTAACGAGGGACGGCTGAGCCACCTCAGGCAGTGGGATAGCCTGAATCATCGCTTGGATATCACCCATCAATGGATGAAAGAAGCCGGTTTCCCAAATGCTTTAGCGGATAAACTCAATGCTTTTCGCTGGAACGACACGAATAACAAAATCCGGCAAATGCTTGAACCTCGACGCAACGCCAATAACGAAGTCATGGTCAGCGCTGCCTCCGAATTGCAGGCGTTCCTTGTAGCATGGAACGGAATCGATCGCGAAGCTAAACCCACCATCGATGAGGCGAGAAATCTTCTGTCGCGATTCGCCCCTACTGTATCTGAACTCGCCCAACAAGCCGCCCAGCAAACCCGCCAACTTCAACAGCAAACCGAATCCTTGAAGAACGACGAAACACCTGGCAACGCGAAGGCACCAGAGCGAGCATCGCCGCAGGAAATGAAAGCGCAGCAAAACGCGGTCGAGAAGAGCATCGAAAAACTTCAGGATGCTCTCCTGGAAATGGCCACACGCCAAGACATCCTCAACTCCGAGCAACTTCAAGCGGCCAAGGATAGCGACCGCGCACTCGATCTGGTCGATCGGGCCAACGAACCGATGAAAGAGGCGAATGCAGCGTTGGAGCAGCAACAACAACTTGGGCAGGATCCCGAGGCAATCCGTCAAGCAGCAGTCGAGGCTGCACAAAAACAAAATCAAACTGCCGAAACTCTAGAGTCCATCGCCAAGCATTTCGATTTGGTCGAAAAGTCTTTGAAGGATCCGAGCTCCGCAGACTCCCAAGCGATCGCGAAATCGCGTCAAGAGATGCAATCAGCCGCCAATAGCCCCGATCCACAGAACGTGAATCAGGATTCGCAAACATCGCGAGAACCTCAAACCAAAGATCCTCTCGAGAACTACGCGAACGCGGACCAACTCAACGAGATGGCGAAAAACTCCCCTGAAGAACTTCTACGGAAGTTGGAACAAGAACTCCAAAAGAACCGTCCGATGCAGAGAGAGTTGTCCGATCTGTCAAAATCCAACATAGCCGATTCTGCATCCCAATTGAAAAACGCAGCCCAGCAGGAAGGCTCCATTGCACAGCAATTGGAAAACTCAGACGCAAAGCGGATGGAGGCCAAGGAAATCCAAAGCCAACAGTTGAGAGCTCTCGCGGATTCAGCGGAACGATTTGCCGTAAATCTGCTCGGGAAATCCAATCAAGCCGTCCAGAGAATGAATCAACCTGAGATAAGAAAGGCATTGAGCAATGTTTCCGATGCTCTTCAAAACGCCGCGCGAGATGCCAAGAATGCCGATAGCAATACAAGCCAATCGGCGCTCAACAACAAAACCGAAAAACTCTTAAGCGAGGTCCAAAAGGCGCAGCAGCAATTGTCGGAAATCGCCCCCAAAATGAACCAACTCAGCGAACAAACACTCATCAAGGACGACAACCAACGCAAAGGCCAATTGACGGAAATGCAATCCTGGCAATCCCTGATGCGAGATGATCTGATCCGCCGGGTCAAAGACCAAACTCGCGAACGCGAGCAATTGACCGATCGACTTCGAAAGGAAGCAGAAGCACGAGATCGGGAAACGCAGCAGAAGGCCAACGAGCGAAATCAAATCATGGAGGCTTCGAAAAAGAATCCGGAAAATGAATCGCTCAAGGCACAACTCGATCAAAAGACTAAGGAGTTGTTGGCCGCAACCAACAGGACCGAAGGAGCCAAGCAACTGGCCGACGCAGTTCAATCGATCACCAAGCAAGCCCAAGAGCAACAGCAAAAACTGGAACAGGCACCCCGAGCGAATCTAGATGCACCGAATCCACTGGCAGCACTTGCAAGCGAACAACTCAGCGGTGCCAAAGAACAGCTCGATCAACTTCAATCGGGACTCCAAGGTGTGCAGAACAAAGCAAAGGAAACGCCCCCCCGGTCCCCTTCAGCCGATGCGCTCAATCAAGCGGACCGTAGCCAAGAACGGGTCGAGGCCACGGTCGATCAAGTCGCCGACCAACTAGCTAGAAGCGCAAGGCACGAACAGCGACTCAACAATCAGTCCGCTAGCGAGAAACTTGCACAACAATCCAAACAAGTCTCCGAGTTGGCGAAAAACCAAATTTCCAACGCGTCCCAAGAAGTCGAACGCTCTGCACAAAACGCAACACAACAAGAAAAGGGACAATTGCAACAAGCTCGCAATGAGAATACCCCCAAATCCGAACGACCTCCCCAAGGTGAAAACGCGATCAATCGCTTGAACGAAGCCCAACAAGGACTCGAGCAGCGTGCGGCAGAACTGCAACAGTCGTCTTCTCCCCAAAACCAACCAACAATTAACACTTCCAATCAACAATCACAACAAGGTCAGCAATCACAACAAGGCCAGCAATCACAACAAGGTCAGCAATCACAACAAGGCCAGCAATCGGGCGGAAATCCATCAAGCCAATCGGGCCCAGCGAATCCCCAATCTCCTAAACAACTCGCGCGA
>VGZN01000162.1 GCA_016872635.1 Planctomycetota bacterium
GCACAAAGGCGCTACCGAAGATTCCACCCATGCTTCCACCACCACCGCCATTACGTGCTCCGACCGACGAGATACCGCTGCCCGCAAGGGCTAACGCTCCAAGCACGTCGAGGTCGTAGTCGCGAGGGATCATGTATTGGCCACCTTGCAACAACCCACCGGTATAGAAGACTTCGGCTTCACGTGACTCGATGTAGATGATGTCCCCCTCTTCGAGGATGATGTCTTCTGGACGGAAGCTAGGGACAACTCCTGGTGGCAATCGCAAGGGAATCTTAAGGATAGCTGGATCGTCTGGTAGAGGTGGAGCACAACCGCATGGGTCTTGGTTGCAGTAATATTGTTGGTAGAACTGCTGCACGAACTCATCACGCTTGCGTTGATCAGCCTTGGAGGCCCGCAGAATCTTGACCTCGTTTTTCGTGTTGACCCCTGGCAGACCGCCAGATGCCATCAGTGCATTGAGGACGTCGTTTTGGTAGGCACGCAGTTTGATCATGCTTCCTGTCGCGCTCTGGTCGGAGCCACGGGTAAAGCCACCGCGGCCACCCATTCCGCTCCCCATTTGATTTCCAGCACCACCCGCACCCAAATCTTGGCGGACGACAACGATGTTGTAGGTCCGTTCCTTCATCAAGGTAACGATTGGCCGGAGCTGGTTGGCATCGGTGAGGATCTTGGCGTCGAGGTAGTACTTGCGAATCAGATCTCGGACCTGTTCAATCGTCAGCCCTTTGACCTTGATCGGTTCTAGAAGTGGTAGTTGGATCGTTCCGTCGTTGATGACGGTGACCGGGTAACCCAGCGAAGGGTCCAACATGCTATCCCGATCAGGGAAGTGGACTGGTGGCGGCTCGGGTGGCCGGTCTGGTGAAGAGTACGGCATGATCCCTTCGATGTAGATACCAAGGATGTCCCCTTCGTCGAGCAAGTAATCTCGCGGAGGCTCTTGGGCTAGCCGAGACGGATCGAGCGGAACCAAATTGTTTTTGGATTGAGCCAGGAATTGCGGTGGCAATCGGCGGGCTGGGATACCGTTAAGCGGTTGTGTCAACGCTGCACATCCCGCGCTGAGACTTCCCAAAGCGATCAAACCGGAACAAGTCAGTCGACGCATCCAGCGAGCGATCATGACCTGCACGGTCTCTTTGTTTGGCGTAGTATTCCGGTCCTGGGACATTTCAATTACCTCGCAAACCGCAATCGGCATTCAGTTTGGGCTGTTATGGTTTGTGTATCGGTGTAGTGTCAGGCAAGGCGTTTCACGGATTGCCTGATACGGACGTGGTGGTCGTTACAAGCCAATTCGTTCTTGAACCGGAGCCGGCTGCGGAATGGCCTTAATAACATCATTCTCGATGACTTCGGTTTCAATCACTTCATGAGCCGGGTAGTTCGGATATGGCTGGCCGTTCATAGGCATAGGAACTGCCGCACCCGCACCTGGTGTTGGATTCGCAGCGTTGCTTCGCTGGAGATCAAAATTGGGCACTGGATAGATGCCGTTGTATTCCGAAGGAAGTAGCCCATGATCGGCATACTGCTTTTGAATGCTGCTACTGGTCTGTATTTGGTACCAATTGCCGATACCATCCTCTTCCGCAGCGCGAGCCCCATGTGGGAACCCAGCAAACCAAGCGGCAACGCGTGCTTGCCCTTCGTGCGATTGGTATTTCCAACCCCAGTATTCGCGGGGTGGGAATGCGGGTGTACAACCGTCGCCACCATCTGCGACTTGCATGTAACCTGCTTTGAATCCTCGATGAAAGTCTTTTAAGTACTGCTGGTTGGCAAAGCAGTGCTTACGGCTATGCCACGCCTTCATCGCTAAGGAGCCGTTCCGCATGTACATCATGCCGTTGTTCCAATAGCTGTTATATTGCCAACTGCTATTGATTCCCGTCAGCGCGGTGCAACCCGCTGAAGGAACAAACGCAGCCCCGAGTAAAACCAAGGCTGTAAGTCCCAGTCGGCGTCTTACAGACTGCTGCCGACGGGTTTTCGGAATGCATTTGAGTCGGTCGATGGACATCGACGATTCCCCCCCTATGGACGAATTGGCAGAAGGAATGCTTGCATAGCAAGTACACTCCTTCAGCGACGTGGATAGACGTATCCCTGCCTCGTGTTATCGCCCAACTGGTCCTGTCGAATTTAATGATTGTTCGGACGACAACGGGTTTAGTACTTTTTTCGTTAGATGCACTTGTAACGTTAAATCCGAAGATGCTGTCGAACATTGATGCGCGGACTCTTGGTTCGTGCTCGTTGGATTGTTGAGGGGAGGGCCGTCGATTAAGGTTGGTAATACGGTACGTATTCAGAATCCATCGGCTTGAGGAGCCACCTAGCGAAATGCGATTTTTCGAGCCTGCCCGCATCAAACCATCCACAGTCAGCGGTTGGGTTCTCAAGCTGATTGCTGTGGCATTGGTGATTGCGACGCCCTGGTGGTATGGTTCTGTCACTTGGCAATCCCAGCACATTCTCGCATCGGTAGGTATTGCCTTGGCGGGATTGCTAGCCATACATAGCATTTTTGCTTTGGCCGAGGGGGAACGAGGGTGGAAGCCGAACTGGCTGACGTGGCTTTTCCTCGGGCTCGCCGCGTTCTCATTATTGCAAGCCCATCCACGCTACACTTGGTCAGGGACCAAATCGTCAGCCCCTCCATCCATACAAATGCAACGCTGGGCGATGGGGCTTCAATCCGCTCCCAGCGGCATCCAATCGGATAACATGGCAGGGGACTCCGTCGAATCCAACTCAGGCACGTCGGCCTCGCTGACTTGTGAATTGCAGAACGTGCCCGATGCCCAACGGTTTTTTTCCCTTAGTGTCGATCCCGTGACCACAAGGGCTGCAGCAGGCTCCCTCTTTTTATGTGCCATCCTTTCGTGGATTGGAGGAGCTGTTTTTCGACAACGCGAAAGCTATCCATTGTTGCTTGGGGCGGTTGTCGCGGTGGGAGCGATGGTTGCCGCTTATGGGCTTTATGGAGCAGTAAGACCGAAAGCGGAAAACTTCCTTGGGCTCAAGTACGGTGGTTCCTATTCCGTCTTTGTCTCGAAAAACTCCGCGGGTGCCTATTTAAACTTGGTCATTGCAGCGGGTTTGGGTGTTTGCCTATGGACCGCGAATCGAGCCAAGGACCGCGCCGCGCGGAGTTCCTCGCATCGCCACGAGGAGTTTCCCTGGCGCATCCAACTCAAGCGTTCGATTGCAGAGTTTTTAGCGAGACTGGATGCTTTTCAGATTGCGGCGTTCCTCGCACTATTATTGTTAGCAGTTTCTTTATTGGTCAGTTTGTGCCGTGGTGCTGCGGTCAGTGGTGCTACAGGATTGATAACCACTTTGGGTTTGGTGGCAACGCAACTTTATAGAACTTCTGGTGTTGACGCGATCGGTCGTAAACGTAGGTCGACAGCAGGCGCGAGTGCAGTTTGCATCGGCATCATCGCCATTGCTGCTTGTGTGGGAGTGATGGTTGGACTGAGGCTCGATGACCGCGTGTTCGATCGGCTTGAGAGTATCGGCGAAGTGGGTTTGGAATCCGAATCGAGTACGGGACGATTATATATTTGGGGAGTTAGCTGGACGGCGGCTAGGTTTTACGGTTTGCTTGGAAGCGGCTTGGGCACATTTCACTATGCTTCGTTGCCGTTCCAGGACCCCACGTCGACGGGCTGGTATTACCACGCTGAGAGCTTGTATGCGGAAATACTAGTGACGATGGGGTATGTTGCTTTACTTTGTGTTGCAGGTGGGATCGCTTGGAGTTTGCGCGCCGTTTGGAAAACGTATGTATCGGAGCGGTTCCGCGATTTCGCTCCCTTGCAGTTGGCTGGCAGTTATTTGATCATCAGTCAATCGCTTCACTCGGTGGTAGATTTTGCGTTGATCCTTCCCGGGGTCTTTATACCCGCAGTTCTCATTCTAGGTGCCGTCGTACGTGCCCCTTGGGAGTCGAATCGGGTTGTCAGTAAACTGAAGTCCAAAGGGAGTCCGTCGCGAAAGGTATCGGGGGCAGAAACGCAGACTGGTCTCCGCCGAAGCGTAATCGCCATCAGCAGTGTCTCCCTATCGGTAGCGTGTATGGTCGCGCTGAACTACTGCCGTCAGTCGATTCATTCGTTGGATATCGCGGATCGGATTTCGCGAGAATTTGATGAGGATGACAAGAAGGAGATTGACCAAAGGATTGCGAATCGAGTCGAGCATCTCGTCGACCGCATGGTGGAACTCGGAGGTAAGATCGAGGATTCGGCATTGGGGCTACGATTACTCGGGGATTCGATTGTTGCCGATGTACGTCGTGTTGTCTGGGATTTGCGTCCTGCAGACGTGGATCCGTCCGCTTATTGGTTACAGACGTCTCCTCTCGTGCTGCGACTGGCCAAGGATCGAGTTAGCGACGATCAACGCGCTGGGTTCCTTGCGAGCATCGGTGGTTTGAGAACGATCAGCACTCTGGACCGGGCTAGTTATTGGTATACGATCGGGCAGTCACTTTCCCCGCTCGATTCGCGACTGATTTGGGGGCGGATTTCTACGGCCATCGATTGCCCTATCGCGGACTTGGTTCGAATGACCCATGTGCTTCACCGAACCGCCGGACACCAACCGCAGATGTTGACTTCGGTCTCGATACTCATGAGCACAACACTCTCGCGTGACCAATTGATTCCTCTTTGGAAAACCGTCATAAAAACAAGCCCTGCTGCAGCGATCGGAGTTGGGCGGTTGATAGCGACCCTTTACGACGATGCTTCTGTGCCCGTGGAACTGTTTCCCGTTCAACCCCAAGTCTTACGCAATCTCGCGGCACAGGTTTTTGATAAAAATTCCTTCCCGACTACCCATTCACTGATACTCGAGAAGGGGTTGGCCGTAGGGAAAGCCATGCGTATGCCTATCGCCAAAAAGAGTTTGTGGTTGGCGGATACCGCGAGAGAAGCAGGAAATGCGCTAGTTGAAATCGAGAACTTGCGGATCTGCATTCAATTCTACCCGAAAGACACTTCATTGCAGGTTCGGTTAACAGAGCGATTGATCGAACAAGGGGACAAAGATGGAGCCAAAGATTCACTTCGCCAGTTGATGAGAAGTCTGCCAAACGATCCAATCGTCAAGCAATTGTCGGAGAGAGTGGCGTTGATGCAGTGAATGAGGATTCTCTCGGATCGGAGGCAAAGGACATTTTTCATGGGGCATGACGAACCAAGGTTGGTGTCGTATCATGACAGCGATGCCTCATAAGTTCCCTCTACCTTTTCTGGAATTTGATCGTACGTGAGCAAGGTTTGCGTTATCAACGTGGTTGGCTTGACCCCCGAACTATTGCCCCATGCTCCTCGGATCGCGAGTTTAGGTCCCTACCAAGGCATGCAACCGCCTATTCCTGCGGTAACGTGTACGGTCCAAGCCACTTTGTTGACGGGTACGATGCCGAACCGACACGGGATTGTCGGAAATGGATGGTACCATCGGGATTCTGCTGAAATTCGATTTTGGCAACAGTCCAATCGATTGATTCAAGGTGATTTGTTGTATCGCGATGTGGAAACCGCCAAGATGTTTTGGTGGTTCAACCAACACGCACCCGTTCGCTGGGGGGCAACGCCAAAGCCTCATTATGGCTCCGACGGATCCAAGGTTTTCGATATCATCGACAACACCGAATGTCGATTGGTCCAACAACTTGGCTCGTTTCCGTTTTTTTCATTTTGGGGACCCAATGCCGGTTTGCCGGCAAGCGAATGGATTGCAAAGGCGACCGCAATTGTTTTGCGGAAGAATCGTCCCCAGTTGACGCTCGTGTATCTTCCGCATCTCGATTACGACTTTCAACGTTTTGCGACGCCTTCGATGGAGCGTGTGGCCGAGGTGGATCGATGCGCAGGGGTGATTATCGATGCCGCCCGAGAGATCGATGCGATTCCGATTGTCGTGTCCGAATATGGTCTGGTCCCAGTGCGGCGGTCAGTATCGTTGAACCGCGTACTCCGAGAGCAAGGCCTCCTTTCGGTTCGAAATGGGCCATTTGGAGAAATGCTAATACCCGGAGATTGCCACGCATTTGCCGTTGCGGATCATCAGGTAGCCCATATCTACGTCAACAGACTTTCTGAGAAGGAACGAGTGCGGGCGCTGCTTCAACGCATCGAAGGCGTTGCTCATGTGCTGGACCCTGCCGAGGTCAGTTTGGACCACCCGCGTAGCGGAGACTTGATTGCCTTGTCGGACACAAATGCTTGGTTCAACTATTACTATTGGATGGACGACAGCAACGCTCCTGATTTTGCTCGGACCGTCGATATTCACCGTAAACCGGGATACGATCCAAACGAGCTGTTTATAACCTCCAAAGCCCGCGCGATGTTTCGGGTAGCCCAGAAGAAATTGGGGTTCCGATATCGGATGGATGTGATTCCACTCGATGCAAGCCTCGTTGGTGGAAGCCATGGTTTGCAAAACCGGCCCGATCAAAATCCATTGGTGATTGGCCCTGATGCACCTGGAGATATCCTTCAGTTCTCGAACTACACTCGCTCGCTATTGGGGAAATAGAGTCAAGCGAGGCGACAACCGGAGCCAGCGGCAAAGTAGCACTACCGGGAGCAAACTGCAAGGCAACACCAAACTGCGAGGCAGTGGAGTACCCTGGTAAGGAACGAACAAGGGGCACGAGTAACACTCACGCCCCTTGTCTAATTTTTCGTCTAATTTTTCGATCTATTGATGACCAGTTTCATTGAGAACCGATCATCGATACGGTGACTACCCAATGGCGACGCGGCGGAAGGCGGTGATACCTGCGTTGTCGGCAAAACTCTTGACCGCTGCTTCCACCGTCTTGGTTTCATCCAATACGTAGAACTGGTTGAGCAGGCATCGGTCTTGATCGAGGAGCGTATTGTCCGCGACGAAACGATCTAGTTTGCCTGGTACAATTTTGTCCCAAATCTTCTCAGGCTTGCCTTCGGCTTTGAGTTCAGCCTTGATCGCATCTTCAGCAGCCTTTAGCACCTCAGGGGTCAGTTGAAGACGACTGACGAATTGAGGAACAGTCTTGAGAGTTTTGCCCAGCCGAGCCAAATCTTCGTTTTGAGTTTTGATCCGTGCTTGCGTCGATTCGGTTTCGCTATTGACGAATGCCGAATCAAATTCCGAATAATGCAGAATCGAGGGCTTCATAGCCGCGACGTGCATCGCAACGCCACGGAAGAAATCGTCAGCACCTGCTTTACCGCCATCTTTGAATGCGAGCAGAACGCCGATCTTGCTTCCCGCGTGGATATAGCTCGAAAGTTTATCCCCAGCGAGTTTATGCAATTCGGACACGACGATTTTTTCGCCGGTCTTTCCAGTTTGATCGACTAGCTTCTCGGCGACAGTCATCCCGTCAATGCTCAGAGCGTTGAGCTGTTCCACCGATTCGACTCCGTTGTCGAGCGCCAGTTTGACCAGACGGTTGGCGAGATCGGTAAAGCCTTCGTTTTTTGCGACGAAGTCGGTTTCGCAACAGAGTGCCAGGACCACACCGGTCGACTTGGACGGATCCAAAGCGGTTACCACACAACCTTCGGTAGCGGATTTATCGGCTCGCTTCTCTGCGACTTGTTGGCCTTTCCTGCGAAGGTATTCGAGGGCCCCGTTGTAATCGCCGTTGGACTCTTGCAGGGCTTTCTTGCAGTCCATGAGGCCTGCACCGGTTTGCTTGCGGAGCTCAGCCACGTCGCTTGCTGAAATGGTTGACATTGATGTCATTCCTCTAAAAAACGTTGTTGATCGAAATAGTGAATTGATTCGGAAAAAGAACTTAAGCCACTTGGAAGGAATTAATCCAAGGCTTCTTTTTCAGCCATTGCGGCCATTTCAGAAACGGCGTCCTTCGCACCAGCGGCAGCTGCCGCTGGTGGGACCGTCTTCATCAATTCAGGGTTTTCCGACTTGCCAGCAAGAACTGCGTCTGCCAGTTGTTTCACGATCAAGTCGATGGAACGGATACCGTCGTCGTTGCCTGGGATTGGCAAGTCGACTTGAGTTGGATCGCAATCGGTATCGATCAGTGCCACAGTGGTGATCCCGAGCGACTTTGCCTCGCGGATTGCGTTCTTTTCTTTCTTCGGATCGATGATGACCAAGCACTCGGGGATGCGGTTCAGGGTCCGGATACCGTTCAAGTTACGGTAGATTTTTCGGTACTCTCGGTTGAGTGCCGACTGCATCTTTTTGGAGTAGCCGTTGATCTTATCGCTGTTGATGATGCTCTCGAGTTCCTCGAGACGTCCCATTCGATCGCGAATGGTTCGGAAATTGGTCAAGCAACCGCCGAGCCATCGTTCGCTCACGAAAGGCATTCCGCAACGGGTGGCTTCACGTTGGATCACCTCGGATGCTTGGCGTTTGGTACCTACGAACAGAACTAAAGACCCGCCCGATGCGACTTGGCTGAGGTACTTCTTAGCTCGCAACATGCCGCGGAGAGTCTCGCGGATGTCGATGATGTGGATGAGATTCTTGCGTCCGTATATATACGGAGCCATCTTTGGATTCCAGCGACTGACGCGGTGTCCAAAGTGCGCGCCTGCTTCGATAAGCTTGCTAACCAATTCGTTTGCCATGGTATCTCCTTGTATCCTGGATTTCCCGCCATACGAGTGAGTGTCGGCAAACAACCCCACCGTACAGGCCTTTGCAGGAAGGCCTTCGGCAATGCATGGAAATCAAAGTGAGCTCCTCGAAGCCTTCAGGAACAACCTATGCTCCCGTGATGTAGACCCCTAAGAATCCGCAAATTACAGCGATTCTTGGCATTTCGTCAATCGGGAACCGGGAATTCAAGGGTAGTTTCCCCAACATAGAAGCAGAAAACCGACTCGAACCCTGTCTTTGCCACGTTGCGATACCTACTTCTTGTTCGGCTTAGAACAGGCTTGCAGGGACCTGAATATACGCCGACCAAAAGCAGTCTTCAGGAGTCGGGGGGGGTCGCCCCCGTTCCTAGCTGTGACAATAAGTACGCTTTGGATCGCTCATAGATTCCTGGGGATTTGCTAGCTCTGGGGCCGGCAATGTTAAGGATCCGGACTTGAGATTTGGCTAGCCATTCCCAAAACGACATCGGAGCCGTTATTAAAGAATCGCTGTGTTGGGGTGGCTGGTCGGGCAGCAAGATCACCCGGACTGGGCGTCCAAGTTTGTTGCAAAGATTGAAGGTCAGCAGCGTTCCTCCTTGAAGTGGCCCGCTCGATACGATCAGGGTGCCATCGGAATCGATAATGTTTCTTCGAGTGCGCTCTGAATAGTCGCTCCCTTCGATTTCTTTCAGTTCGTAGTGCATCGGAATAATTCCGTTTTCGGCCCGCCTTCCTCGTGGGCACCATCCTCCGTGAGGGATTCCAAGCTCGATTGCGACATCGAGGGCCGCGCGGTCCACCCCTGTCTGCCCACCCGAGATGATCTTCTCAAGTTGCCATGTGCGAGTAGCTTCACCCGACGATGGATGTCCGCTGGATGAGCTCCCGTCGGGCGTGTCTCTCAATGGTTTCGGTTTGGAGGTTGGGGAGCGCGAAGAGCGTTTCATCATCGTGGCAACCGCAGGTTTGCGGGTTGGCGTTAAATTCATTGCAAGTTCAGAAATTGCAGCTTCAGACAGTGCCATCTAACAGAGGCAGTGCCATCTAACAGAGGCAGTGCCATCTAACAGAGGCAGTGCCATCTAACAGAGGCAGTGCCATCTAAAAGAAA
>VGZN01000163.1 GCA_016872635.1 Planctomycetota bacterium
TGATCCCTGTTTCGAACACTTCGGTATTGGTGGAAAGTTCAGACACTGGAGGAGCTTGGCGGTGAATTGGCCAGCGATCCGACGCTTTGACATCCCCTCGCTGATCGATCGGCTCGCCGAGCACGTTAAACACGCGACCGAGATTGCCTTCACCCACCGGTACCGAAACTGGTTTCCCGGTGTCGACGCAATCGAGTCCTCGCATGAGGCCATCGGTGCTACCCAAGGCCACGCATCGAACCCGACCGCCGCCGAGGTGCTGTTGAACTTCCCCGGTCAGGTTGATCTTCACACCTTTCTTGTCGCTAACAACGTGAACCGCGTTGTAGATCGCGGGAAGGCTGTCCTGCGGAAATTCGGCGTCGAACGTAGAACCGATGACCTGACTGATTTTTCCAACGCCTTTGCCGGTAGAGACGCTCATGTTCTTCTCTGTCGTAAGTTTGCTACTAGTGATTTGGAGAGTTTGTTAACGGTTTGGTGCCGCCGGCACACGGTAGGTGCGAGTGGCTATGATGGCGAGGTCGCAGGGCTTAACCCAACGCTTCCACCCCACCGATGATTTCCATAATTTCCTGGGTGATCTTGCTTTGCCGAGCACGATTGAATGTTCTCGATAGGGACTTGATCAGATCCCCTGCGTTTTCCGTGGCGCTCTTCATGGCAACCATCCGAGCGATCTGTTCACTCACCGCTGCATCGAGGAAGCACTTGAAGAGTCGGGCGCGGAAACTGGCTGGCACAACCTCTTCGAGAATCCCTGCCGCGGAAGGCAAGAACTCATAATCATCTCGCAGTTTTTTCTCGGCAGCAGCCTTATCATTACCCGACGTCGCGGTGCTGCTTGGGACTTCAATTCCAGCAAATGGAAGAAGCGTTTCAACAACAGGGACTTGTTTGGAACTGCTGATGAACTTGGTGTACGCAACATCCACACGGTCAACTTGACGGGTGATGTAACGGGTAATAAGTTCATCGGCGATGCGAGCGACCGCATCAAAGCTAGGTTGATCTTCGAACTCGGAGTAAGTCTTCTCAACTGGTACTCCGGCGAATCGAAAGGCAGCAATACCCCGCTTGCCGCTAACACTGGTTTGGCCCGCGGCCGCTTGTTCCTTGATTTCATTCCGGCGTTGCACTGCGACGCGAACCACGGAACCGTTGTAGCCACCGCACAATCCACGGTTCGCGGTCAACACGAGCATATCGACCGCTTTGACATCGTCGTGAGCCTGTAGAAGCGGATGGGAAACATCCGTTCCGCTCTTTGCGAGGTCTTGCACGATCTGCGTAATACGCTTGGTGTAGTCGGTCGCCGCCGCAGTGCGGTCCATGGCTTTCTTGAATCGCGCCGTGGCGATCAATTCCATGGTCCGCGTAATTTTGCGGATGTTGCGAACGCTTTTTCGGCGTTTATCGAGTTGTCGAATATTGGCCATAGCAGGTCGGAACCCTGGTTCGCTTGACTATCGGAAAGTAGCTTTGAAGGCAGTAATCGTCGATTTGATCATTTCTTCGACTTCTGAGGTCAGATCTTTGACCTCTTGGATCTTACTGATCAGTTCCGGTTTGCGATCTCGTACATACGAGAGCAATCCGACTTCGAACTCGCGAACCTTGGCAACCGGGATATCGTCCAAGTGACCTCGGGTACCGGCGTAGATGCTGACGATCTGCTCGGCGACATCCATCGGCTGGTATTGGGACTGCTTGAGCAATTCCACCATCCGATAACCACGGTCGAGTTTGGCTTGGGTTGCCGGATCTAGTTCGGTACCCAACTGAGCAAACGCTTCCAGTTCGCGGAATGCTGCAAGGTCAAGCCGCAAACCACCAGCGACCTTCATCGCTTTGATCTGTGCGTTACCACCAACTCGCGAAACCGAGATACCGACGTTCATCGCAGGGCGAATACCTGCAAAGAACAAGTCTGGTTGCAAGTAAATCTGACCATCGGTGATCGAAATCACGTTGGTCGGGATGTACGCGGAAACTTCGCCTTCCAGTGTTTCAATGATTGGCAAGCTGGTAAGTGAGCCACCACCGAGTTCGGCAGAAAGCTTTGCCGAGCGTTCGAGCAATCGGCTATGGCAATAAAACACGTCCCCAGGGAATGCTTCACGTCCTGGTGGACGACGCATCAACAAGCTCAACTGACGATACGCGACCGCCTGTTTGCTCAAATCGTCATAGACGATCAACGCGTGTTGGCCATTGAACATGAAATGCTCAGCCATTGCCGTTCCAGCGTAGGGAGCAACGTACTGCAGCGGTGCAGGGGAACTGGCTCCAGAAACGATAACCGTGGTGTAGTCCATCGCCCCTGCTTTGGTGAGTGCGTCGATGATCAAAGCAACAGAAGATTCCTTCTGACCGATGGCGACGTAGAAGCATCTCACTCCCTTGCCTTTTTGGTTGATGATCGCATCGATAGCGATTGCGGTCTTACCTGTCTTTCGGTCACCGATGATCAATTCGCGCTGACCACGACCGATTGGCGTCATCGCATCGATCGCTTTGATCCCGGTCTGCATCGGTTCATGCACGGGTTGTCGTTCGGCAACGCCAGTCGCAATGATTTCCACTTGGCGACGAACGTCGGTATTTACCGGGCCTTTACCATCGATTGGATTTCCCAGTGGATCGAGAACACGACCGATGACGGCATCCCCAGCAGGAACGCTGAGCAACGTGCCGAGAGCACGGACTTCGTCACCTTCGTTAATGCTCAAGTAGTCGCCGAGGATAATAACCCCAACGGATTTCTCTTCGAGGTTGAACGCCAATCCGATAACGCCGCTTGGGAACTCCACCATCTCGCCGGACATCACACCGGAAAGACCGTAGACTCGTGCGATACCGTCCCCGACCTCGAGGACCGTACCAACTTCTCGGACATCGATCTGACTGCCGAACTGTTCGATTTCTTTCTGAATGACGGACGCTATTTCATCCGAGTTAAACTTCATCTCATCAACCTCGTGGGTGTCGTAACCGCGTCACAAACTAATCGCGGAAAGGAACTCGATATTCGGAAAGGTATTGGAAAAGGAAAACACATTTTTGTTGGACCGAACCAGCCAGCGGCAGGACGAATCCCACTTAGCTGGACTGAACCAGCGAGCCCGCAACGGATCGCAGGGCATTTTCGGCGCGTTGTCCGACCGATTTGCGAAGCACTCGCAATTGGCCGTCCACGCTCCCGTCGTAAACTGTATCGCCGACTCGAACCACCAACCCGCCCAGGATTCCTGGATTGACCTTGGTTTGGAGACGGACATCTTTCTTGAACAGCCCTTGAAGTTTTGCAACAAGGGCTTGTTCAGCCGCCGCATCAAGCGGCTTGGAAACGGTTACTTCGACTTGAACTCGGCCCGCCAACTCGCCCCGAAGCTTCGAAGCTGACTCTTGAATGGCGCGAATCGCGTTCAATCGATGCCGTCGAGCAACAATCTTGAGGAACGTCAGCAAGGTAGTGTTCATCTTGCCGCCAAAGACGCGGTCGAGCAACGCCCACTTGTCCTCAGCTTGCATCTTGGGATTTGCCAGGGCAGCTTCCAATTTTGGATTCCGATCCAAAACATCCTTGACCAGTGACTCCAACTCATCGACCACCGTGTCAACTTTTCCGCTCTTCACCGCAGTACCCAGCAGTGCACGTGCGTAAACTTCACCTACATGCTGCTCTTCGCTGTCGAAGACCGTAGCAATCTTGTTGGTTTGCTCAGACATGTTTGGTTGGGACACTCAGGTGGAAGAGGAACAGTGCTTGATATCGAACGGTTGTTGCGAAACAGGGCCTGTTGAAGGGTATAAACCAATCGGCAAAAACCGCTTCGTTCAATCGCTTCATGTTCGCGATGCGCAACAATGGATTGCTAGTTGCTACTTGGTAGTCGACCTAAAGCTTCATTGATCAGTTGCTGATGGTCACCCTGGTTGAGTTCCCTACCAATAACGCGCCGAGCCAACCCAAAAGCAATGTCAGTGCTCTTGGTGGACAGCTCCGAAATTGCTGCTTGCTTGGCGGTCTCGATTTCCGTCCGAGCCCGCTCGATCATCCTAGTGGACTCGTTTTGGGCGTCGACCTTCATACGCTCCGCAACAACGGCAGCATCCTTCTTCGCTTGATTCACGAGTTCTTGGGCCTGAACTGCGGCATCCGCCAATTTTGCTTCGTACTCCTTAAGCTTCGCTGCAGCTTGATCAGATGCACGTTGTGCATCCGTAATCTGGTTGGCGATGGTCGCTTCGCGCCGCGCGAGACCCTGCGAGATAGGTTTCCACGCAGCTAGATACAACCCTGCACACAGCAGAACGAAAACTAAGCCCGTGAAGAGCGCCTTATCGCTTTTGAACTCCAAGAGAGACTCACTCTCCGAAGAAGCGTATCCATGCGTTAGATCGGCATGCCCTCCGCCCCCCCCTTCGAAGGCAACTGCAGGCACGACCCACCCCAACAGCATGACCAAAATAGCGACCGCGAGGGTCATTCCACGCGATTTTGCACTCATACGAAGCCTCGACGAAATCAGATACCAAACAAGCCCAAACCGGCCTAACAACGCGCTAGCTTGCAAATGGGTTTTGGCCCTGGCAAACGAATACGGCATAGAACGCGAGACCTTCAATCAGAGCCGCAGCGATGATCATCGCGACCTGAATGATGGTTGCGGAATCAGGTTGGCGTGCGATCGACTCAACAGCACCCTTGCCGACGAACCCGATACCCAGACCAGCACCGATAACTGCCAAACCAGCACCAATTGCACCGGGGATGTGTCCACCACCTTCAGCAGCAGCGGCAGGGAGAGCCATCAAAATCATGAAACCGGCAACCAAAAATCCGAAACGAACGATATTCAACACTTTACTAAACTCCTTGAGGATCGACGTGATCTTCTCGCAATGAAAATGAAGAGGAACGGGGAATCTGCTCTTCAGCAGACGAAATGAACTAGTGAACAACAAACCAACAGGACGCTCCACCCGAGCTATCAACGCGCAAGTGAAATCGGGCCCTAGTGATGATGGATCGAGCTTCCAATGAACAGAGCCGCCAAGAACGTAAATACGTACGCTTGAAGGAACGCCACGAAAACTTCCAGGAAGCTCAGAACTGTTGTGCCCAGCACCGAAATACCTGCCACCCCAAACCACGCGGGTGTACTCATCCCGAGAGCAGCCTTTGCACTGATACCGATGCCCAAGATGCCGAGCAAAACTAAGTGCCCAGCACCCATGTTCATCAGCAACCGCACGGCCAACACCGCATGTTTGATAAACAACGACGCGAACTCAATCACCCACAGCAACGGAACAACCCAGAACGCAAGGTACCAAGGAAGCCCCAACTGCGGACATATATTTTTCAGATAACCGACAACCCCAAAAGCCTTCACCCCCACAAACAACCCCACCAAGAACACTAGACACGCAAGCGCACCAGCAGTTCCGAATGACGCCGTCGGCGAACCCACCCACGGAATCATCCCCATTAAATTGCAACCCAAAATAAAGAAGAACATCGTCCACAGAAACGGCATAAACCGATCCGCATCGTGCTCTCCCATGGCCGGAACGACTACGTTATTCCGAATCGCCTGAACAAAACCCTCGAGCAAATTCCAAGCCTTGCCTTGCGGCGGCGATCCCGTCTGAACCTTGCGAGCCAACCAACGGAACATCAAAAACATAAGAATCGCCACGATGACTTCAATGATCATGTAACGAGAGATGCAAAAACCCGATTCTTTGTCGTAAGCATTCCGCAACTCGCCAAACGGCTGCGGGATCAAAATCTTGCCATCCAGCATTTTGTTGTATTCCGCTACCTTCTCCGGACTCCACGCCCTCGTCTCAGGGTTGCCCAAGTAACCCTTTAACTGATCGCTGGTTCGTACGTTTTTCTTGAGTGCGTTCCACTTTGCGACCGCTTGCGGATTCTGCATCAGCTCGTAAAACCAAACGTTCTCAAGCTCTGGATGGGCTGCGACGTACGCATTCAAGCCGCCGTCTTTTGCCTCTGGAGCATTCTTCTTCGCCCACGAAGAAGCCTTCTTTTGATCCTGCTGGTATTGCGACTCAAGGTAGGCTGACAGCGGCCAACCGGAGTTCTTGTGAGCAGCGTGCTGCCAATGCTCCCAACTCGATTTGAGATCTTCCAAGTTCGCGGCCGGAACTTCAAGATTCTTCTCGATCCCATCAATCAGCTGAACCGCTTCCCAACTCTGGTAATCGGGGTCTAACCGAACAAACCACTCGGGAAAGTCCGTCGCCTTCGCGCGATTACTCCGCCAAAGAAACTTTGGCACTTCAAAGTAGTAACCGTCTTTTATATGGAGGATGTCCGAGGCCATCTATGGATGCTTAACGCGTGTCAGAGAGGAGTACCAGCGAATAGAAAGCCCGGATTCTAATATCAGAAATAGAAAATAACACCCCAGCAACGACAACACGAAAGAATTGCGATGCGGCCATTTTGTCGCAGCCACTAGCATCAAACTCCCAAGTGTCACCAACGTGCGGAATGCGATCGTCAAAAGGGAGGAAGCGATTGGGTTCTGTTTGCCGAGCGACCCTCGACGCCATTGGATCGACGCCAGTGTCACCGAAACACAAATCGCGAGTGCACCGATCCCAGCGACCACCCCCCCCAGATCAACGCTGCTTGTGCCCCCAATATCCTGAGCACTTGACCGAAAATGGGCTGCGATGATACCAGCAAGCGCAAAACAGATCGCCGACAACAACCAGCGAAGCTCGGAACGAAGACCCGGAAGCACGCTCATTACGGAAATCGTTGGACTAACCTCCCTCATGCTGAGTGGTTCTCGATCGAAAGGCATCACAGCATCTCCCCGCGATGACTCGTCTCTTCCAACGCATTGCTTCTCGCCTTTTTGTTCTTCACCTCGATTTCCGCACTCTTCACTACATAAAACATCCCGACTACCGCAAGCAATGTCCCCAACGCAAACCCGATCGGCATCAAAAACGACGTATCAAGCAGCCAATCCCCAACCGCACCAACCCCACCTACTGCCATTAGCAAAAGCAATACTGCAAAAACCCTCGATAGGGCAGATATTGCAGAATCGAGCCCCGCGGGCTGATCTCGGCTTCTTTTGCGGTTTGAATCCGCACTTCTTGGAGACTCTTCTGACATTTGTTACTGGCTCCGCAGATCACGTTTTCCGGATAAAAAACCAGGGAAAGTGTGCGTTCGAGCAAACGCCAAACGGTCTGAATGCGGGCAAAAAAGGCTAGAAAACACGTACTCAGTTAAGCATACTGGAGGAAAGTGTTTCTGACGACTCCTCCGAGGGGCCCAGGAAGCACGCGGAGTTCCATCGAGACAAGCCAGGAGAACCCCCGGTGCCCCCAGCTAAAAAACCCACGAAATCAACAACCAAATCCCAGGCCAGCACCGGCTCGGGAGGGGGAACCTCTCGTAGCAAACAGCCCGCCTCCTCTTCATCCTCAGCCAAGGGAGTGAAGCCAGCGAAAGGCGCTGCAGAAAGCAAAGGCATTTTGAAAAATTCGACCAAGAAAGGGAACTCGCCTGTTTCGAAATCAACCCCAGGCAATAAGGCGGCCACCGGCAAGAAGGCCACCCCCATCAAGAAGGTAGTTACCAAGCCAACTTCGGCCAAGCTATCGAGCGGTAAGCCCAAGGGGCCGAAAAACAAGGACACTAAGAAAACCGCTAACTCGAAGGTCACATCGGTTGAGGGAACTGCAGCAAAAACTGGCACGACGAAGATCGCAGCGACGGCGAAAGGGGTCGGGCCAATTGGGAGCCGCAGCGGCAAAAACGCGTCGAGTAACAAGGATGTTAAGAAAGAAACAAAAACTGCGGCAGCGACCCAGGTAACCGCAACACCTAAAACCAAACCGGTAGTGTCGAAATCCCCAACTACCAAGTCCCCGGTTGCCAAAATTGCTCCTCTTCCTGCGATCGCCCGACCGATTGCCGCGAGAACTGTAAATGCGAAGCCAGTGGCAACTAAGAAGGAACAACCTCCAGTTCCTCCCAAGTCCAACACGAATCCGGAAATCGTTGCCAAGATTCGCTCCGCCCAGGAGATCAAAGAAAAGCGCAAGGACCTCGCGCAAGAACCACCTAAGAGAACTCTGTCCGCACTGACCCCAGAACCTCCGGTTGTCAAAGGCCAAGATCGCATTGTTTTGATGGTGCATGACCCCTACTGGTTGCACGCTCACTGGGATATTACCCGCCAAACAGTCGATCGCGCAAAGGCGGCCCTCGTCGAGCATTGGCATTCCGTGAAGCCAATTCTGAGACTGTTGAAACTCGACGATAGCGGCACGACCGATAGCTCGGAAACGATTTATCGCGATATCGAGATCCATGGCGGTGTTCGCAACTGGTACATGGACGTCGACAATCCACCGTCCCGATTCCAGATCGTCATGGGTTATCTCACTGCGTCCGGAAGGTTTTACGAGTTGGTGCGAAGCAACACTGTGGTTACACCCACACCGGGTGGCAAAGAAGCAAGCGACGACCATTGGGCAGATATTGCCAAGGATGCCGAACGGATCTACGCGATGAGCGGAGGCTACGGAGACGAAACGCAGCGAGGCGAACTCTCCGAGGTCTTCGAGGACCGCTTGAAACGCACGATGGACATCGATGTCCTTTCCCAATTCGGAAGTGGCGCCGAAGGCGGATTGAAACGATCTCGCCAATTCCACTTCGATGTCGACGCGGAATTGATCGTCTTTGGGTCAACCCATCCAGACGCCCACGTTACGATCGGCACGGAACCCGTCAAAGTTCGAAACGATGGTACATTCTCAATTCGATTGCCGTTCCCCGATCGTCGACAAGTCTTACCGGCCACCGCAAAGAGTCGCGATGGAGTCGACGAGCAAACCGTCGTCATCGCCGTCGAACGGAATACCAAAGTGATGGAACCATTGTCGATGGATGGTGATGAACCTTAGGCGATCCGAAAAACCTTAAGCGATTCCTGGATTGGCACTATGGGATACAAGCGTTAAAGCAATGGCGTTTTCATCGACGAAGCTTATTGCGTTCAGTGCAACTCTTCATGCAGTTGACGAACGCCGCCGCTGATTGGAAGTAGTGTTGCGCTGAAGCAGTGATTCGGTTTTCTTACCGACACATTCAGACTCTACGCTAACTCTCTGCTACCGCTTCTTCAGGTTGCGAACGGAGTTTTAGCATACGCACTCCGTTTCCCACTTCGTTGTAGTTCGACTCGGTCATGAGTTCACGGATCAACATCACTCCACGACCTCGAGGCTGGTCGATCCGATCATCTTCCGTTGGATCCGCTACATTTTTGTGGTCAAACCCTTGGCCTTGGTCAGTCACGGATAGCTCAGCCCGCTCGCGGTTCACGTGAAAGACAACGTGAACCTGTTTGGATTCATCGCGCATATTTCCATGCTCGATGGCATTTACAACGGCTTCTTCGATGGCCATTTGGATATGAAACACATCCCGACCTTCCCACCCTAATGCTTCCAGTGCCGTCATGAGTTCTTCGATGACCGCATGCCCTGCATCCAGTTCGCTTGGGATCTTCTTGTCGATTGACCAGGACGCATCGATGCTTGTCATGGGTGAACATCGCTTTTGGGTTGAAGCTTCTGGTGACCGGATGGTTTCTTACCGGATGATCGCAACCAGGAACAGGATCAGTTTCCTTCCGTCCCTCGTTCCGGACAGCCAATGATCAAGCGTGCCTGGCACCAAG
>VGZN01000164.1 GCA_016872635.1 Planctomycetota bacterium
TTGGATAAAGACCAGTGGCAAAAAAGAGGGGTGCAAAGGCTGTGTCCCTAAAAACAACCCGAGTGTCGCTAGAGTTGCGGCAATACTGATCATTGCATAAGCCGTACGCCGCCCCAGATACGCGGCGATCTGAGCTCCACAAAAACTTCCCAACACCGCTCCGATCGCCCAGCTTCCCTGTGCCATCCCCTTGTAACCGGGATAGCTAGCTCCTCCAATTTTGTCCGCCCATGGAATCATCCACTTGCTAGCCGCCCAAGCCCCAATCAAAGGGATGGCTCCCAGCGCAATTCCGATCATGGTGATGCGCAACAACGGTGGTCGGAACAACTCCCACAAACTCCCACCCTTCCTGGACACTTGTTTGGCCCCCCCCACCGATTCCACCCCTTGCCATTTCGGTGATTCAGGCACGACGAGTAATACAGCGAGCCCGAGCAGCGTCGGAAAGGCGGCCAAAAAGAAGATCCATCGCCACGAATCCGCCGTGATGTGCCAGAGTAAGGCGATCTGTGACAGCAACAGCACGCCGCTATTGAGCGCCGCCCCAAGCAACCCGGCAACGACAGGACGAGATCTATCCGGCCAGCATTCGGATGCCAGCGAGACCGCGTTAGGCCATACTCCGCCAACTCCTAGCCCCACCAAAAATCGGAGTATCAACATCTGCTCTTGGGTTCTTACAAACGCTCCCAACCCCGCAAATACGGAGTAGAACAAGATACTCACTCCGAGTGCTCGCGCACGACCGATAATGTCTCCGAGATTACCGATCGCGATTCCACCGACCGCGGCACCGAGCATCAGTGCCGCAGTGAATCGCGCAAACCAATCACCACCCGCTGCCGCAGTGTATCGATCCCCCATCAGATCCTCGGTGACTGACAGCGAGGCGATTGGCATCAGCCCCAATTCAACCCCATCGAAAAGAAGTCCAGTGATAGCAGCTCCTAAAATGAGCCATCGTTCCCTGGGTGAAAGTGGATCCATCGCAATACGTCCCCTATTCGAATGGCAACGACCTAAGGATACGCCTTGATGAAAAACTGATATTCATCCTCCAGAGAAACCTTTTGGTCCAACGTGGTTTCATGCACCAACACCCCGTAGATAAGTCGGAACGTCTCCCCGCGTCGCACAATGACCTCACTTGGATCCCCCTTGGTGAACGCTTGCGCCCCAAACGCATTCGCAACCATCAGCCCATAATCACGGTTATGAAACCACGATTTCCGAAAGTTTTTAGGAGAAGGCATTAAGAGGATACCGACTTCATTACCTTTCCAGGCCCCGGAATAGTCCGACCACAATGCCTGCTTTCCCCATGTCCCCTTGGCAGTTTTCATCCCTTCATCATTGATGAGTCGGCCTCCATTCTTCTCGATCAGAGGTGTCGCCAGCCTCACTCCCAATCCCATTTCTTCTTGATCGCCAAAACGAAGTTCCTGCGTCTCTGAGGAAAACACACCGTCCCAAATCCAAAGGTACCCCAGCGGTCGCTTTGCTACGGAGATACTCAACATCAACTGCCCCAGCGTTTGGTCCGTAGCATCGACCAAACCAAACCTTACCGTGAACATCACGCGGTCATCAGCCACTCTGGGTGCCACAGCCCAATCGATAAAAACCATTTTTGCTTGATTGCGCCAAAAATCTTTTTTATTGATATCGCCAAACGCGAACCACATTCCTGGATGCATGGTTGCATGATCGTCGGCATCCGTACCAGGGATGGGAGGGTGATTTCTGGTAACTGCCATTCCACCGGGTGTTTTCAGCGCCATCACGTACGGCCGATATACCTGTGGGTCGATGAAAACAAACGAGCCGATGACAGATTGGCCATCGGTGATCTCAATGCGATCCGCTTGCGCCACAAAACCAAGTTCAGCGTTGCTTGGCCTACCCATTGAACACAGAATGACGATCATCACCATCGCCATCAAAACATTTCTTCGAGGCTTCATTGGTTTCCACCGATCTATACGGGAGTGCTTGCAGTACAAATTCGAGTTTGCCGAAGTGAGAACAGCACCATCAAGCCCGCGCCTTCGGAGTTGCCCAGTGGCCTTCCTTGCGATAGATCCTCCCTAGCAACTGATTCGCTTCGGCATCGTTCTTGATTTGCTCGGTCTCTGGATCGATGTGCAAGGATCTACCGAGGCGAATGGATGCATTGGCAAAATGGACCAGCGCAACCGAATCGTGTCCGATAGCAACATCGGCGTTGGGTTTCCGTCCCTCTCGAATGGCATTCAGGAAATCGAGTTGATGCTTTCCGTCCACCGTAGAGGGCTGTTTCGGTTTTGGGTTCTCAATCTTTTTCCCCTTGGAATCAAAGACCTCTAGCTTCCCGCGTTTGCTCAGCACCATCCGACCGTCCGAACCATGAAACTCGGCACCACCATCGCAGTTGTGGGGAAACGATCCATCCCAGAGACGCATCTCAAAAATCAATTGCCGTCGTTGATGCACCTCACTCGATCCCGGCCATTCGAACATGCATGTCGCCGTATCGGGATACTGCTGATCGTCATCGACAAAGTACTTCCCGCCCATGGCCATGGCGGAGGAAGGCAATCCCTCAACACCCAATCCCCAGCGTGCATAGTCGATCTCATGTGTCCCATCATTGCCGATGTCACCCGTGCCGAAGTTGTACCACCAATGCCACTGATAATGGAGGCGATTCTTCTGAAAAGGCATGTACTCCGCAGGGCCGACCCATAAATCGTAATCGATCCCTTGTGGGATCTCCGATGGCGATTCTTTACCAATGGAACCTCTCCGCTGA
This sequence comes from Planctomycetota bacterium, assembly GCA_016872635.1. Classification (GTDB taxonomy): domain Bacteria; phylum Planctomycetota; class Planctomycetia; order Pirellulales; family Pirellulaceae; genus JBKCUI01. The sequence continues at coordinate 2,795 of VGZN01000164.1, forward strand.
ACATTCCACGCGCGAGCAACCAATACCTCTCCGATGATCCCTTCTCGGAGCAATTGCACGCCATCGGCGATCAACGGATTGGATCGGCTTTGGGTTCCGTGTTGCACAACCACTTTGTTCCGCCTGGCTGCTTGCAGCAGCCACCGGCTCTCCAGCAAATTGTGGCTCTGCGGTTTCTCGACATAGACATGCTTTCCAGCCTCACACGCCAGGATGGCCGCAGGGGCATGCCAATGGTCCGGTGTCGCAATAACCACTGCGTCAATCGTCTTGTCATCGAGTACTCGCCTCAAATCCGATACCGCCTGGGCCGCATTGACCTTTTGCCGAAGCTGGTTCCGTCTCGCTTCATCCGGGTCACATACAACTTCGACATTAGCAATCTCAGCGAACTTCGCCGCAAGACTAGACCCTTGGCCTCCACAGCCGATGATTCCAACCTTGAGCCTTTCATCGCCATTAGCGACAGCCCCCCCAAAACTTGTCCGAACACCGAGCACTCCTGCAGAAAGCGCAGCTGTGGTAAGAAACGATCGTCGGGCGAGTTCAATCATCGTTATTCTCCAATGGATTTTCTTCTCGAAGGGCAAACGGAAAATAGGCTCTCACGATCGCGCTGTTATCAGCTTCACCGAACCCTAGTTGCTCCGCATCGATCAATAATTGCGCATGAGCCTCCGACAATGGTAACTTCTGGCCCGCTTGCTGTGCTGCGCCTAACGCGATTTTGATATCTTTCAAATGCTGCGAAAGCTTAGCTGCCACCCGAAAATCTCCCGACAGCATTTTCTCACCCTTGGTATCCATGATTTTCGAATAGGCCATCGAATGCAGGAGCACCTCAAAGGCGCCTCGAGGTTCCACACCGATCCCTTTTGCAAACGCTAACCCCTCCGCGAGTGCCGCGCGGTTAAGCCCCAGCACGACGTTGCTTATCAGTTTCATCTTCGCGCCGCTTCCCACGCCCCCCGCATGGATGATCCGAGCTGAAAACGCCTCGAACACATCCATGCAAGCTTCCACCTTGTCGCGTTCTCCTCCGACAATGGTTGTCACTTCACTTGCACGTGTCTGCTCACTCGAACCGGAAATCGGGGCATCGAGATAGATGCCACCATGGTCTTCGATTCGCTTCGCCAACGCGACAACTTGGTTAGGATCACCCGTTGTTGTATCGATAAGGATTGATCCAGGCCGAATCGATGCACCGAATAGTTCGAGCATCTCCGCGACTGTTTCACTGGTGTACAAACAGATAACGACCCGATCGCATTCGGCGATCGGATCATCGCTCCAACTAGCCCCCATCTCGATCAAAGGGTCCGCTTTCCGTCGCGTCCGATTATGAACCAAAACCTCAAAACCCGCAGCGAGCAATCGTTCAGCGATCGCACTCCCCATCAATCCCGTACCTATCAAACCGATTCGCTTTTTCATCGCAGTGCACCTCAGTTTGCTGCATCGCCAATTGCGTGGACGACTCATGGTTCCGTCATGATTCGCCACCTCGGATTTCGCGAGAACGAGATCCGCATTTCATGGAACGCCATCGTCAGACGAACTTAGGCTGGCTTGGGATTCTTCAGAATCTCATTGACGATACGGCCAGGTTGTCCATCGAGAAGTGTCCCCACCCCTCCCGGCCTCGCAAAAGTCAGTTGCGATGGGTCCAAACCGAACAAGTACATAATGGTTGCATGGTAATCATAGTGGTGGACGATATCTTTGACGGCTTGATAACCGAAGTCATCGGTCTCGCCAAAGACGACTCCTTGTTTGATCCCGCCTCCGGCCAACCAAGTACTAAATCCGTAGGTATTGTGATCTCGACCTACGTTCTTCTCGTTCTGCACGACTGGCAATCGACCCATTTCGCCCCCCCAATGTACCAACGTCGAATCGAGGAGGCCTCGCTGCTTTAAATCCATGACCAAAGCGGCAGAGGGCTGATCGGTTTTCTTGCATGCAGCCGGCAACGCATCTTTAATGTTTCCGTGATGGTCCCACTGCTGGGTCGAAGTGTAAATTTGCACAAACCGAACACCTCGCTCCACCAACCGCCGCGCGATCAAACATCGCGTACCGTACTCGCGAGTAGCATCCTGATCGAGTCCATACATCTTATGGGTCGCTTCGGTCTCCTGATGAAAATCCAGCGCCTCTCGAGCCGCCGACTGCATCGCCTCAGCCAACTCATACGTCGACATCCTCGCCTGCAAATCGCTCTCGTAGGGATGCATCGCCAAATGCTCCGCATTGAGCTTTTGCAATAGTTGCAGATAAGCTTTTTGCGGCCCCCCAGCCAAATGGGGTGGCGGATTCAAATTGAGGATTCTCGGTTCCTGGGGACGTATGACGGTTCCTTGGTACAACGATGGCAACCAGCCATTCGACCAACAATCGGTTCCCAAAACGGGCAATCCACCTGGATCCGTCAGCACGACAAAAGATGGCAACTGCTGGCTCTCACTTCCCAAGCCGTAGGTAAGCCATGATCCTAGGACCGGTCGCCCGGCGGTGATCCGGCCATGATGCAAAGCATAGATCGATTGACCATGATTATTTACCCCAGTGTGCATAGAACGGATCAAGGTCACATCGTCGGCGATAGCTCCCAAATGTGGAACCAACTCGCTTAATTCCATTCCGCATTGGCCATAGCGATCCCATTTCCACGGCCCAGACCAAATCTTTGCCGACGACTCTGCGGCGTTATCGTATTTGAGCTCTCCTGAATAATTCTCACCATTCCTCTTCTCGAGTTCCGGTTTCCGATCGAACAAATCCATGTGCGATGGGCCACCCTGCATAAACATCGAAATCATCGCTTTCGCCTGAGCCGGAAAGTGGCTCGGCTTGGGCTTCAAATCATTCGAAGGCGGACTCAATGACGGCTTCGGTGGAACACCAACGCTCCTCTGTTGCATTATTGAGGCAATCGCTAACGTCGCTCCAGCGATTCCTTGCTGAGCTAGAAAATGACGCCTCGAGAAGCAGGGTGAGAAACTCATGAATAACACTCCTCGCTAGTCCACGTAAAGAAATGCATTCGAAGAATAAAGCGCCTGGCAGTACATTGCGAGCGACTGAAGATTCGCTGCTGCAGGTTCCAATGTACCTGCCGCAACGCCGGTCTCGGCACCTGGCCCACTTGCGGTTGCGGAAACGGCACTCGCCCCGGCAACACTCCCTTCGCTTGCACTCCCCTCGCCAGAGCCTGCACCGCTTGCTGCTTCTGCTACTGGCTTTGTCAGTGCGCGCCGCTGTGCGATCAGCCATTCCGTCGACGTTTGCAGCTGCTCTTCGCTTGGTGACATGCCGAAGGCAAGACTCCAAGCCCTTCGAACTTGCTCACGCGGCTCCTCGCCCACTTCGCGTTGCACCCGTTTTGCAAAATGCTCCGACAACTTGATCACACTGCTATTGTTCATCATCAACAGTGATTGCGTTGCTACGGTAGAATTACCCCGACGATCGCAATTCGGTGCGGTGGATGCGGGATCGAATGGCTCCAATACCCCAAGCGGCATCGATCGGCGAACCTGCGCATAAACACTCCTGCGATAGACGCTCTCAGTTTCTTCCTGTTTTGCCACGAGGATTCCATTTCCATCTCGGGTTGCATTCCCCAAGATGATCTGGCCAACTTCGTCGGGGTTGACAGCGACTGGCTTACCAAACATCGAATAGGAAATCATACCGCTCGCACTGAGCATCGAATCTCGCACCGATTCCGCTTGCATCCTACGCACTGAACGATGGCTGAGCAGCCGATTTTCGGGATCAACTTCGCGTGCCTGCGGAGACTGAAGCGACGATTGACGGTATGCGTGCGACGATAGCAGCATTCTCTGAAATCGCTTTCGACTCCATTGATACTCGGCAAGCTGATTGGCGAGATAATCGAGAAGCTCTACGTGGGTGGGCTTGTCCCCAAGCACTCCGAGATCGCCTGGCATCGATGCAATTCCGCGGCCAAAATGATGCATCCAAATTCGATTGACCATGGCTCGTGCAAACAGTGGATGCACACCGGTCACCAAATGCCGCGCAAATGCCAAACGCCGGCCTGTCGTCGGTATCGCAGGATCATCAGCAGGGATCTTGTCATGCTCGCCGAGAATACTCAGGCCTCCTGGCAAAACCGGCTCCCTCGGCTGCTGAATATCTCCTCGAAAGAAAACGTAGGTCGTTGGAGCCTGATTAGGGACCTCGGAAAAACCCGCCAAATACCGATCTGCAGGACGCTTGGATTTAATCTCGGACTGTTGCGTTTCATACTTCTTGTTGAACTCGTTGATCCGCGCACCGTCGTACAGGCTGGCACTACCGCGATCGACGTTCAAGCTCGGATAATCCCGCATCAGTTTCTGCTGCTCAGGTGTTCGCTTGTCCGCCGCCGTAGCCTTGGCAGCGCGAGCCGCCTCGCGCTGGTCCTCGGGCAACTTCATAACTTCCTTCTCGAAGATATCGGCGACAATCGTGTCCAACTCCGCGACTCGTTTTCCCTCGAGCTCCGATAGTTCTTTGTCGACATCAGCCGCCTTTTGACGCTCCTCAGCGGTCCAAAGGTTGACTTGCTTCGCAGGTTTATCCCGCCATTGTTTCCAATCCAATCCGGGTTCCAGGATCGCTCGCAAGCGATAGTAATCCACCTGGGAAATCGGATCATACCGATGGTCATGGCATTGGGCACAACCCACGGTTAATCCGAGCAAGGAACCAGATACTATTTTGACCGTCTCTGCGATAATATCGTTCCGAGCCACATTCGGCTCCACACCCTCCTGACCGGTACCATCCGGCGCTGTCCGCAAAAATCCCGTTGCGGCCAACCGCTGAATATTCTCCGGCGAGAGGTTCTCCCACGGTTGCGGTACCAGTTCGTCACCAGCCATTTGCTCCACAACGAACTGATCGATGGGCAAATCGTCATTGAATGCACGGATCACATAATCACGGTACTGGTACGCCCACGGGCGCTCGATGTCTTGTTCCGTGTACCCATCACTGTCTGCATACCCTGCGACATCGAGCCAGTGTCGGCCCCAATGCTCGCCATAGCGAGGGTCTGCTAACATCCGATCGACCAACCGCTCATAGGCATCCGGCGACCCATCGCTGACAAACGAAGCGACCTCCTCCGGCGTCGGCGGAACACCAAGTAGATCCATGGCGAGCCTCCGGATCAAAACGGAGCGATCGGCCGAAGGAGAAAACGTCAATCCTGCAGGCTGCATCTTTTGAAGCAAAAACAGATCGATGGGATTGTTGCTCAGCACCGGTTCGCTCCCGATTTCATGGAGCCCATCGAGCTTCGTTACCTGCACCGGTTGGAACAACCAGTAGCTTCGCTCTTCCTCGGTCCATTGCTCGACCATCGGCTGCAGGGGTTCTTCGCGTTTGGTTTTCGCTCCTGTAGCGATCCATCGATGCAACAGTTCCTTCTCTGAAGCTGATAGCGTTTTTCCTCCGGGGGGCATCTCCCCTGCCTCGACCCGATTCCACACCAGACTTGCCTCCGGCTGGTTTGGCAATACAACCGGTCCTCCCTCTCCTCCCGATTGCATCAACCGCGCTAACCGCAGATCCAATCCGGACTCTTTGTGGTCCGCTTCACCGTGGCAGTGGAAGCAATGAGTCTTCAAAATAGGTCGAATATGTGTCTCGAAATAAATGGGAACCTGTTCTGCCTCCGGTTTGGCCGGCGGATTCACCAAGGGTTCCTCGGCAGCAACGACACTCACCATCCCTCCCCATGGAGCATCCCATAACCAGCACCGCTGCAGATGTGCCACGGTGAGCACGGATGCGACGGTACAAACTGTCCACACACACCCACGAACTGAAGGCGTTCTCAAGCCACTGCTGCCTACAGCATCCTTGAAAGCTCGAGCGAAACAGATTCGAATCATCGGTATAAGAGGCATGTGCCAACAAGAACGCAATTGCGGGAATTTTTAGTCGGGAGGGATTTGGGGGGGCGTCGTGGACGCGTGTAGTGGGAGGGAGGGGAATGTCGTCGTTGGCGGGAGGGAACAGGAGTAGGGTGAGAGTCTGCTTTGAATCGCAAGCTATCGGGATCCCATAAAATTATTTCCCCAGGGGACCATCATACCATACCGTTACCGCAATACGAATCCAGCGACTTACTGGGAACCATTTTATCGATCGATTATCTAACCTCGGTCTCTTATTTCAATTCAACTCGGGTGGGAGTCTCCTAGGTTGACATACGCAGTTTTGGTCCCCGGCGCTGTTCTTAATTGTCTCGATGAATCCAGCCTCAAGCACCGCGGTCTGTGGCTCGCCAATTGGACCGACGTCTCTCTCACTGGGCAACCATCACGGGAATGGTTGACGATCTCAAGCGAGGAAATCTCAACGGTCTCGATCCGCAGGAACTCGGATCCAAGTGCGCATGCGAGCGACAATCCTCTTTCAGGAACTTTGATGCGGTCGGTCCCTTGGACCAGCATCCGCGCTATTCGCACCCAATCAGGGGTGGGAGGTGGCACTCTCCAAATTCGTGTGGAGGAGGACTGGGTCGACATACTCCGCTTCTCGAATGCTCATACAACACGATTTCACAAAATCTCTCGCTTGATGGAAAAGATGCGGGAGGCTCCGGAGAACTGGCAGGATTCACTGCACGAAGCGTCTTCATCAGCCCATCTCGGTCAGGACGACGCCACGTTTGACCCACCGGAATGCCCGACCTGTTCCTTGAGACTCACCACGAGGGAGGAGAGTTGCCCTCGATGCGTCCAAAAAGGACAGATCCTTCGCCGCGTGCATGATTTATTGCGACCCTACCGCAGCGGCGCTATCCTTCTATGCCTCCTCACTTTTGTTGGAGTTGTTGCGGAATTGATCCCTCCGAAACTCCAGCAATACATGATCGATAATGTTTTGGCTGGACACGT
>VGZN01000165.1 GCA_016872635.1 Planctomycetota bacterium
GTTGCTGCATTGATGACTCCTACGTGGCTCATGCGCCACTTGATGATTCCACCCTCGGCGACGAAAGTATTGCTACCGGGTTACTTGAGTCCTCACATCGATCAGATCCGTGCAGCATTACCTATTCCCGTGGAATGCGGACCGAAAGATGTTCGGGATCTTCCGGTTCTTTTTGGTAAGAAACGTTTTCGTGGCGAGGATTATGGAAAATACTCCATCGAGATCATCGCAGAAATCAACTATGCACCACGACTTACTAGGGATGATTTACTTACGGAATCATTGCGACTCATTCGCGACGGGGCTAATCGTATTGATCTAGGTTGCGAACCTGGAGTGCGATGGGCTGATATCGCCGACAACGTAGCGGCTCTTGTTGATCTCGGTATCCCTGTTTCGATCGATACTTTCGATCCATGGGAAGCTGCAACAGCATGTCGCGCTGGTGCCACATTGGTCCTTTCGGTTAATAGCAAAAATCGTGAGGCCGCCTCGGATTGGGGGACCGAAGTCGTCGTCGTTCCGGATGATCCAAGCGATTTTCCCGGTAGCCTCGTGGCGACAGCTGAGTTCTTACTCACTCGTAATGTTTCATTCCGACTCGATCCTATTCTCGAACCCATCGGTTGTGGTTTCTCAACCTCTCTCGGACGATACCTTCAGACACGAGAGCTTTTTCCTGAAGCACCTATCATGATGGGGATAGGTAATATTACGGAACTTACCGACGGCGACTCGGCCCCTATCAACACTCTGCTCTTAGGGTTCTGCGAGGAGCAGCAAATCCAAAGTGTGTTAACTACACAAGTCATTTCGTGGGCCCAATCCTCTGTGAAAGAGTGCGATCTGGCCCGAAGACTGGTTTCTTATGCGGTCCGGCATCGCGTCCCCCCCAAGCATCTCGAGGAACGGTTAGTCATGCTTCGCGATACTTCGGCCATCCATCCCACTCCCGCAGTTCTCACGGCAACCGCCGCCGCCGTCAAGGACAATAACTATCGAATCGCGATCGACGGCGATCAAATCCATCTTTTCAGTGCCGGAGTTCACATCCGTGGAACCGATCCATTCCTTATGATGGACGAACTTCTCACGATGCCACAATCCCGAAACGTGGACGTATCCCATGCGTTTTACCTGGGAGTTGAATTGGCCAAAGCCATGACGGCACTCGCTCTGGGGAAACGCTATGAGCAAGACGAACCACTTCAATGGGGGATGCACACTCGCCCAGAAAAACATCATCGATTGAAACGCACGAATACAAATCTCAAAAAGTCAGCGTCGGACGAAGCACCAGGTCCATCCCCCGAGTACCGCGATGCATCGCAGTCCGATATTGCAGCCCCGTAATCTACCTCTAGGTGACGCTCGTGCAACTGCACGTTGAGAACGCGATCGAACGTCCTCTAGTGTCGGTGATCTCACACTCGACGAAACCAACCCGCAGACCCCGTTGCCTAACATGTGCCTTGGCGGTCAATCGATGCGTTCGCACTGGACGCATGTATTGGATCTGCAAATCGATCGTGGAAAAGTCTTGACCATCATCCAGCATTCGGCCAAAGGCTATTCCCATCGCCGCATCCGCTAATGCAGCTAACACACCGCCGTGGACTCGCCCCATCGGGTTGTGTAACCTCTCGTCGACATCAAGATGAACAATCGCCAAGCCGCGTTGCCGATCTTCATCAGTCGCCGATTCCACCTGGAATCCAATCAATTGCGAGATAGGAGCGTCTGCAAAACGATCGGGTCGATTCATGGAGTTCTTTAAGCATGCGATGAAGAGGAGCGGACTTTAACGTTCGATCGCGGGAAATCCAACGAGATCGAAGGGCCTAATGTCTCGACCCTATGACCGGAAGGCCTCGTGACTCTGGATAGTTTCCATCGCTTTATCTTGGCGAACGACCGGGCATTGTAGTCATTTGCCAACCCACCGTTAGCAAATTCCGGCGACGAAGACTTTACCAAACCCTTCCTCTATCGCAGGATCTTCACTGCGAGGCGAACCGCTTTCGGCTACAATCCTACGCAGTGCGATCGGCTCAGTGGTAACCCCTGTACTGTCACTGAAGAATTGTCACTGAAGAATTGTCGTCGAAGTTATTGTCGCCGAATTCGCCGCATTTATCCCCGCCTCCATGGTCCCGGCCTGATTCATCGATTTCCGATGGTAAAACCTTCTGCACCTTTATCGTTTCAGAGCGATCCACTCAAGCTCCGTTCGGTTCAATTGGGCTTTATCGGTGTCTGCTTGATTTGGTTGTTAGGAAGTATCGCCCAAGCCGACACTGGCGATTCATCGCTGTCAATGCCGAGTCTGCGAGTCGTACCCAACGAACTCATCGCTACCCTCCGCTATCCCGCACTGTTTTCGATTCAGTACGTCAACGCCGATGGAACCATTGTTGATGTTACCCGTTCCGACGCTGTTTCGATCGAGGTGCAGGATGCATCGGTCGCACGTCCGGACGCACCGAAAATCATTGCCATGCAGCCCGGTACGACGAACGCAACCATTCGCTATCGAGATATCGAGACCAAAGCGACAATTATCTGCCAAGCCGACTCACTATCCACATTTTCGCGCGAGGTAATGTCGGTATTGACCCATTCAGGTTGCAATCAAGGCACCTGCCATGGAAACCTGCACGGCAAAGGTGGGTTTCGATTGAGTTTGCGAGGCGATGATCAAGATTTCGATTTTTATCGCCTGACGCGTGAATACGGTCAACGTCGAATCGATCCATGGGAACCTGAGCAAAGTCTTTTGCTCCGAAAAGCCACATCCCAATTGACACACCAAGGTGGTGCGCGTTTTCTTGACTCATCCCCTGAATTCGAAATCCTGCGAACGTGGATCGCGGACGGTGCGCCTGCATCCCAATCTCCCGAACTGGTTTCCCTCGAAGTCGTCCCTCATCAGGCACTTGTGTCCGGCATCCACCGCAATGCACAGATCGCTGTGCTGGCCCGATTCCAGGATGGAACCGTACGCGATGTTACGAGGTGGTCTCGAATCGAGCCCAGCACACCTACCGGGATCTCAGTAGATGAGTTCGGTACCGTTACCGCCTCCAGCAGTATGGATGTGAGCTTGGGGGTGACTTACTTATCCGGTAGAGCCGCCGCGCGCATCGTGTTTTTGGACGACTCGCAAACGATGACGCAGCAAGCCGATGGGTTGAAAACGCTCCCTACGGATAGTCGCTCGGCATCGCCCGAGGATGGATCGATCCTCGTTAGGAATCCAATCGATGCCATCGTTCAGCGTCAATGTGAGCAACTGCGAATCACTCCTCAACCTAGAACGGATGATTGGACGCTGATTCGAAGGCTGTTCCTCGTTACAGTAGGTCGCCTTCCGACAGCCGATGAATCCAGAGCATTCGTTCAGGATCTCGAGTACGAAAAGGTAAACCACTGGGTGGATCGGCTTCTCGCAGATCCCGATTTCGATTTTCTCTGGGCCATGCGTTGGAGTGATCTGATCCGAAACGAAGAAAAAGTAATGAGCCCCAAAGGGACAGCCCTCTTGCATGACTGGCTGAGATCCCAGTCCGCAAGCGATCGACCGATCCGTGAATGGGTGGCTGAACTCCTTTCCAGTACCGGCAGTACCTTCGACAACCCGCCCGCCTCCTTCCATCGAACACATCGCGACCCGTTTGTGGCCGCGGAGTCCTCTACCCAAGTCTTCCTCGGCGTTCGCATGCAGTGCGCGAAGTGCCACAATCATCCTTTCGACGTCTGGAAACAAGACGACTATTACGGAGTTGCTGCATACTTCACCACCATCGATCGAAAACAAATCGATAACAAGCCCAAGGATGAATTGGACAAACACATCATCACTGGTGATGAAATCATTTCATTGCTCGATCGCTCGCCTGAGATCCAACATCCAGGACGCTCTCGTAAAGTTCCGCCACAGCCATTGGCGACCACACGCCGCGCTCACGAAGTTACATCGACCCCGGTTCCATCCGACGCCGGTACCGAGTCGCTTGCGAACGGATCAGCCGAATTAGCTACGCCGACTGTCCTGAACGATCTTGCGCAATGGATGACGCATGAAAATCATCAATTTGACAGGAACATGGCCAATCGCATTTGGTCTCAGTATTTTAGTCGTGGAATTGTGGACCCGCCTGATGATTTTCGGGACTCGAACCCGCCGAGCAACCCCGAACTGCTATCATTCCTCGCGGAACAACTAAAACGATCAAACCACTCGTTGAAATCGCTTTCCCGACTGATCCTGACCAGTGAGACATTTGCACGTAGTTCAGACGGCAATAGCGTTCAAATGATTTCGCTCGATCCCTCGATTTATTTCGCCTCCTACCCCATCCATCGATTATCCGCCGAAGTCCTCCTCGACGCGATTGCTGATGCCACAGGGGTTTATTCGGAGTGGCCGAGCGATTCTCCAGACGTGCCACGCACCGCGCGGGCTATTCGCATGACCGGAGTCCCTAAGAAACGTGGCTTCCTGACCACCTTTGGGAAACCTGATCGATTGTTGGTATGCGAATGCGAACGCTCGAGCCAAGTCTCCCTCGGTCAGTCATTGGCGCTGGTCAATGGCAAAGAAATGCGCGAAAAATTGACGGATGCAAAAAACCGAATTGATGCATTGATTCGATCCGAACGAAGCGTGCCGACCATGGTCGAAGATTTATTTCTAACGACTCTCTGCCGCCCTCCCTCGTCGCGAGAGATGGATCGGGCTGTCCAACTGCTTGAGACTGCCACCGATAAACCTCAGTCCATCGAAGACGCCGCGCTTGCTATCACCCAAAACTTGACTGCTCCCCTCTATCAAAAGCGCCGTGCTTTGGAGGATCTGCTGTGGGCTTTGCTCAACAGCAAAGAGTTTGTCATGCTCCGCTAGTTCCTTTTTCTACAATTCGACACAGGTTTGCCGATGAACCACGGATGCAATGAGTTCGGACGAATGATGATGTCCCGCCGCGCTGCCCTCCGAGTGAGTGCATTTGGATTGGCGGGAATCCTTCACAATACACGGTGTGGGGCATTCGCATCCTCACCCGCCGTAGCTAGCACCGCCATCGACGAGGACTCGAACAGGAAGGATCGGAAGAGCAAACCGAGGGCAAAGAGCGTTATCTTCCTGCACCAGTACGGCGGCCCAAGCCATATCGATACATTCGATATGAAACCCAATGCTCCCGATGGTGTGCGAGGTGAGTTTCAGTGCATCTCCTCGGCGGTCCCGGGTTCGCCGGTCTGTGAGTATCTGCCGCGATGGGGGGCTCAACTCGATCGCTGGGCGCAAATTCGCTCAGTGCATCATGATATGAAAAACCATAATCCGGCCTGCTATTATTCGCTGACAGGTAAGCGACCACCCACCGACGACATCCGTCTTCGTGACACGCTGGAGTTGTATCCTGCTTATGGTTCCTCGATCGCTAAATTCTTGAAGGGATTCAACGGCGTTCCCTCCTTCATCGCTTACCCACACATCCTTCGAGACGGAGCCGTTTCCCCGGGGCAGCACGCGAGCTTTCTAGGTAAACAGTGCGATCCATACTTCTTCCAGGCCGACCCGAACTCTTCTGATTTCGCGCTCCCCGAGTTGCAACTCCCCTCCAATGTAGATCTCTCCCGCCTAGAACGCCGTCGCGACTTGGTGCAATGGATCGACCGTGAGGCCAAATTGATTGAGAAGTCCGCAGAAGCCCGAGGGTTAGACTCGCTCCAGGAACAAGCGTTGCGGATTCTTTCCTCAACCAGCCTTCGCGATGCAATCGATCTGACCCGCGAAGAGACTTCGCTCCGCGATGCTTATGGCCGAACGACCTATGGTCAGTCTTGTCTGCTGGCCCGAAGGCTCGTCGAGGCAGGGGCCAGGTGCGTTACCGTTTATTTCTCTCAAGGCATCGGGGGGAAGGGAAGCGAAGGTTGGGATACGCATCAGGAAAACTTCAAAGACCTTCGAGAGCGGTTGCTACCCGCGACCGATCAAACGGTCCCCACGCTCATCTCAGATCTGGAATCGCGGGGGTTGCTCAACGATACGCTGGTCTTGTGGATGGGTGAGTTCGGACGCAGTCCCAACGTAGGTGATCGCGATGGAAAAGGACGTGGGCATTGGCCTGATTGCTACACGGTGATGATGGCCGGTGGCGGAATTCGAGGCGGGGCTATCCACGGACTCAGCGACCCAAAAGGGGCTTTCCCCGCTCGCGATCCTGTCGGTCCCGAAGATATTGCAGCAACCCTCTATTGGGCACTAGGGATCGATCCTCATGCCGAAGTAGCCGACACACAAGGTCGGCCGTTGCCGATCTCGACCGGAGAACCTATCCGATCGATTTTTAGCTGATGCACGCATCGATCGCATCTTGAATCGCATTCAACGGAGCATCAACGACTGTTTCGACATGACCAATGCGAGTTGGCAGGATCAAATGAAGACGACCATGGGAGGTCTTTTTGTCGAGTATCATCGATTCCAGCATTGCAGCCTGACTAAACCTGCCGGCAATGGATGAGGCGATCTGTGTTGGTAGTCCAAAGCGAGCGAACAGCTTTGTTTGACGCTCTAGATCTCGCTCTGTCCATCGACCGAGTGCCAAAGCCAAATTGCCAGCCATCGTCATCCCAATCGAAATGGCTTCCCCGTGAAGATACGTTCCGTATTCGGCCAAGGCCTCAATCGCATGACCAAAAGTATGACCATAATTGAGGATTGCTCGTAAGCCCTTGGTTTCGTACTCGTCTTCGGCCACAACATGGGCCTTCAGTTCGCAGGAGCGACGGACAATCTCGGTGACGGCAACCGCATTCCGTTCCAATATGGATGAGGATTGTTCCTCGAGCCTCTCAAAAAAGGCTTCATCCAAAATAACACCGTACTTAATGACCTCCGCCAAACCGCTTCGGTACTCTCGGTCCGGTAATGTGTTTAAGCTCGAAACGTCGATCCAAACCATGTGAGGCTGCCAAAAAGCCCCGATCACGTTTTTGGCCTCCGGAAGATTGATCCCGGTTTTTCCCCCGACACTACTGTCGACCATCGCGAGTAAGGTCGTCGGAACCTGAACAAATCGCACCCCACGATTCCATGTTGATGCGAGAAATCCGACCAAGTCCCCGATGACGCCTCCCCCGACGGCAACCAATACCGACTGCCGGTCAGCCTTCAGTGCCAACATGGACTTCCATAGCCGATCGAGTTGCTCGATGCTCTTGCTGGTCTCTCCACTTTCCACCGCAAGCAATGGAACTTTTCCGGAAACCGGATTCAGTGAGCGAGCAATACCGTCGGCGAACTCTTTCACCGATGCGTCATGCACCACAATGACCTTAGAGCTTTTTGGGATCGCATCGAAGAAGGCGGATTGAAAGGAATCCCCTCCGGGGTTTCCGATGTGGATAGGGTAACTTCGAACGCCGAGAGAAACCTGAAGCGATTGCATATGGTCCGATCAGAATGCAGAACGATACGAGTGTCGATGGTACGTGCTTGAAGTATGCCTCATTCCCTATTGACTGCAAGTGCGACTTGAGAGTGGCACAATAGGTCATGCAAGGCTCGACGCCCTTTGTACATAAATAGGGTCATGGAGTTGATGACGATAAACAGCACTAAGAAAAACGTAATCCCTTCAGCGAGTAACTCCGACTGCAACGAAACGTAGGAACTCAGAGGGAAAAACCATGCAAATGCGTTTCTCAAAACCTCGCGTGGAACCAATTGCTCTCGGCGTGGAGCAAGCCCATGTTCTTCGACAATCCGCAGTTGAAAAAGATATCGGCCCAACGATCGCCACCCTCGAAAAATGGCCATCAAATAGAGTGATGGCACAATCAAGGACGCAAAAGCGATGATCGGGATAAACAACTTCAAGTTCAGTGAATTGGCACTCGCGTATTCATGGATCGAGAAGATAGCGATGGCAAAAGGCGAAATAGCTGCCAGCAAATAGCTTTGGTCGATGACGTACGCCATGGCCCTGGGCGCGTACCCAGCAGGCGTTGTGCTGACTGGTGTTATTTCTCGAAGATCGGCTAGGAGAGCGTCATAGTCACGGTATCTGTCTTGGGGCGATTTTGCCAACAGTCGTTCGATCAACGCTCGGAACTCATGAGGGACATTCGCAGGCCATGACGATGGGAAATCAATGGCGGCCGTGAGATGTGTCTCTAGTCGTTGTCGGACGGTTCCTCCTTTAAGCTCAAACGGTATGCGGCCGAAGATCAGTTCAAATAAAGTGACTCCAAGGGCATACATGTCGGATTGGGGACTGAAACCCTCTCCTCGGAAAAGTTCGGGCGCAACGTATGCAGGGGTCCCGGCAATCGGAGTGTCTGTTTCAGTCCCACTTTGGATTCGAGACAATCCGAAATCAGAAAGTTTGATTCGACCGTCTCCGGCCATGATCAGATTCGCAGGCTTGATGTCGGCATGGATGATATCGAAAAAGGCCGCATGCTTTAGGGCGGATGCGACCTGCACGGCATAATTGATCGCTTCCGCATAGGGGATAGCACCTTCACTCTTCAAGCGTTCGGACAGCGTTGGTCCTGGCAGTAATTCCATCGCCAAGAATGGCTCCTCTTCCTCGCGACCAACGTAGTAGATGGTGACCACGTTCGGATGATTCAGCCTCGCCTGCGCAACTGCCTCACGCAACGTTGCATCCAAACGGGTATCGCTTCCTACATTTCGATTCTGCATGACCTTGACCGCAACATAACGCTGCAGCGACATGTCGAGAGCGCGATACACGACGCCCATACCTCCACCGCCTAGCCTTCGATCCAGTCGAAAGTGGCCAAAGATTTTGTTGGCCAAATCGTCTTTAGGGTCGATATCAAAGTGATGGAACTCGTCGGTCCTATCCAAATCCGTGATGCTGACCGTTGCGTTGATCGCGTTTTGGATAGCAGCACCCGAGATCCGACGCAGACAAGAAGGGCACTGGCCACCCTCCTGCGGATCTACTGGATATTCATGACCGCAGACACAATGATACAGCGGTCCGGTATTTTGGACCGATTCAGTACCTTTTTGTGCGGTAGTGGGACTGTTTTGCATGCAGGGAATTGTACACACTGTACACACGTTCGGCGTGTGCAATTTGAACGCATCCTCACCCATGACCTGTCCGATCCCACCCTGGATTCCCTCGAAAGTTGCCGTATGGAATGGCTCCCCCCTCCCGACGACCACCCAACCCCTTCCTTGATCGTGCATGGAGATGTCGTCGATCGGAATTTGAATCGCATGCAATCGTATTGCAATGCTCACTTGCTGAACCTTCGCCCCCACACGAAAACCCACAAATCGTTAGAAATGGCAAAACGCCAAGTCGCAGTGGGGGCGGTTGGTTTGACGGTGGCGAAGGTGGGTGAGGCAGAAACGATGTGCCATGCCTCGTCGGATGTCTTTATCGCCTACCCTGCCGTCGGCAAACATCGTCTGGCACGTATCGCAACTCTTAGCAAATCGCACCGAATTTCAGTCGGAATCGATTCTCTGGCGGCTGCAAAATCAATGCAGGATGCCGCTGCATCGCATTCCTGTAAGCTTGGTATCCTGGTCGATTTAGAAGTTGGTTTTTTTCGAACGGGTGTGGGTGACGCAAAGGACGCCATCGCATTGTGCGAGTTTGTCGCCTCCCAAAAAAACCTAGAATTTCGAGG
>VGZN01000166.1 GCA_016872635.1 Planctomycetota bacterium
TACCTCAAAAAGTTTGGATATCGCCTCGACAGGCGGTTGTGCCGATTGTAGCACCTGGGCAAGTTATTTGCTCGCTGGCTGCCATCCCTGCCACAAAATTCACATGCCTACTCGCATGGGCCGCAAATCGAAGCGAAATTCGCCAGCATTTTCATGGTAGAATGGGAGAAATGATTACTTGGACGACCGACTGGTCCGAAAAGTGGTCTGCTGCCCATTAACTCTGCTGCCCATTAACGCTGTTTTTTTCATCGAGATCATGCTGGCAACTCACACCGAGGAAAGAGTCTCGGTCGTAATACCTGCCTATAACGAGGAAAACGCGTTGGCTAGCGTCATCGCGAGTATTCGAGCATGCCTCAAACAATCCTCGATTGAGCATGAAATCGTGGTGGTCGTCGATGGCGCCACGGACCGCACCGAACATGAAGCGAGAGGGGCGGCTGACAAGATTCTCGTCCACCCCCAGAACTGCGGCTACGGGCGCTCGCTTAAAACAGGTATTGCCGCCGCGAGCCACGATCGGATCGTGATTACCGACGCGGATGGAACGTATCCGATCGACCGCATCCCGGATCTGCTAAAACTGCTCGGAAGCTTTGACATGGTTGTCGGTGCGCGCAGTGGCAAGTTCTACCGTGGTGGGATCGTCAAACGAATGGGCCGGATCGTGTTCCGATACCTATCGGAATATGCAACGGGTCAACGTATTCCGGACATAAACTCAGGGCTTCGAGTGTTCCGGAAAAATCAAATTATGCCGTTCTTCCCGCTTATCAATTCGGGATTTTCATTCACAACTACCTCTACCCTATCGTACTTGCTGAATGATTTACTGATCGCGTACGTGCCGATCGAGTACCACAAGAGGAACGGGAAATCCAAGGTTCACCACTTTCGAGATTCGCTGCGAGCGCTTCAAATCATCATGGAAGCCATCCTGCGCTGCAATCCGATCAAGGCCTTTCTGTTGCTCGCATTTCCATTTATCGGATTGGCTTTACTGTCGCTGCCAGTGGGGTTGGTGTTCCATTCCAACATCGTTGGACTCGCAGGTTGGATTGCACTTTGCACCGCCGGTGTGATCCTCGGCTTAGGCTTCCTCGCCGTGGCTTTGCAACCGACTAAATCGGAACGATTTCCTGTAAAGCGATTGGGCAGTGAGTAAATGATGACCTCTCCGCTGAGTCCAGGTCATCACACGACTACCAACACATCGCCGCGTGGACAGGCGACCATGAGTCCAGCCATGGCGAGGATGCGTGCGTATCCCGCCTACCTGCTTCGGCAGGTGAATACGGCACTCGGAAATCGCGTTTGGGAAATTGGGGTTGGAAATGGACAAACCGCTCGATTTCTACTCCAACAAGGTCGCTCCGTTCTTGGGACAGATATTGACGAGGAGTGTTTGAACGATCTCCGCGAAAGGATGTTCACGGAATCATCGGATGAGGGCAATCGATTATCGCTAGCCCATTGCGATCTCGAAGATCCTAAAACGATGGCCCCGCTCCGATCATTCCTTGCCGATAGTGTCGTCTGCTTCAATGTCCTGGAGCATATCTCCGACGATCAGCGCGCTCTGAAAGCGATTCGTGAAACCGTTGCCTCCGGTGCGAAACTCGGGATTATCGTCCCGGCCCACCATCGACTTTTTGGTCGCATGGACCGAGAGGCCGGACACTACCGACGCTACTCGCGATCGACACTTAGGAAAGCTCTGACGGAAAGCGGTTGGAATGTACAATCCTGCCGGTACATCAATGCCCTCGGAGCCGCGGGCTGGTGGTACCACAATCGCTGGCGACGCACCGCCGGCCTCGGGGACGAGCAGATAAACCACCAGATGCTCGCTGCAGACCGCTGGTTACCTCAAGTCGCATCCTGGACCGATCCATGGTTTGGCTGCTTGTTTGGGCTCTCCGTTGTGGCCATCGCGACAGCAAATACCAACGCGCACCAAGCATCGCATTCCAATAAGCCGAGCCTCAATGCCTCCTAACAGGAAGTTTTTCCAGCATGTGCGGTATCGCCGGAGCCTTGATCTTTGATAAGAACCTTCTTTCCGCAGATTGCCGCGCAACTCTGGAGTCCTCGTCGCTTCGAATGATCGACGCGATCCGACATCGTGGCCCCGACGATGGCGGATTGATCAATGCTCCTCCCCTTTGGATGGGACACCGTCGACTCTCAATTATCGATATTTCCATCCATGGCCATCAACCGATGGGGGATGCTACTGGCCGCTTCTGGATATCCTATAACGGCGAAATCTACAACTACAAAGAGCTAAAAGCGGAACTGAAAGCGCTAGGAGCATCCTTCCGAACAAACACCGACACCGAAGTCCTGTTACACGGATTCCAACATTGGGGCAAGGCACTTCTTACGAAGCTCGATGGCATGTTCGCGTTTGCCATTTGGGACCGTAAAAATCAATCGCTTTGGTTGGCTCGCGATGGCGTCGGGATCAAGCCGTTGTTCTTCGCACAGACTACTGCTGGGTTTCTATTTGCCTCGGAAATCAAATCATTGCTTGCATGGGGGATGACACCCCAACTGGACCTCGATGCCTTGCATATGTTCCTAACCTTCGGTTACTCCATAGCACCGAACACGGGATTTTCGGGTATTCAGCAATTGCAACCGGGGCACGAACTTTCCGTCTCGCCAGATAACCCTAAGCCAAATATCGCTCGCTGGTACCACCTTCCCTACCCTAAATCACCAACCAGATGGTCCCGTTCTGAATCTGCTGACCGCTTGCGTAGCAGTTTGGATCTCTCGGTAAAGTCACAACTCCAAAGCGACGTTCCCTTGGGGGCATTCCTCAGCGGTGGACTCGACTCCTCAGCGATTGTGGCTTGCATGAAAACCCATCAAAGGGAGTCGATCCATACTTTTACATGCTCGTTTTCAGAGGCCTCTTTCGATGAATCCGAGCCTGCTGCGGCAGTTGCAAAATGCTTCGGGACAGAACATCACGCACCTCGATTAGCCGCCGATCATCTAGAAGTTTTACTCCGCGTGATAGACCATGCGGAGGATCCGATCGCCGACAATTCCCTTTTATCCGTATGGGCATTGTGCCAGTCCACGGCACCGCATGTCACGGTCGCTTTGAGCGGCGACGGAGCCGACGAACTACTGGCCGGATACTCGACGTACCGAGCAACTTCGCTCAGTAATTTCTTCTCGCGAATCCCACGTCCATTACGCCAGAATCTCTTCAAGCCACTTGTCCGTTCGATTCCAGCAACAGAGACAAAGTACTCGGCGTCCATGCTAGCCGAGCGATTCCTTATCGGCGCTGACCGCACATGGCCGTACAACCACTGCAGTTGGCGCACCATGATTGATTCTCAGGTCTCGGTTCAAGTTCGCGGCAAGCGTTCCGAAGATTGGGTCCAACAGGGACTCAACGCTTATGCCAACACACTCCAAGACGCCCCCCCTTGGCTATCCCCGCTCGAGCAGATGCTTCATATGGACCTTTCGTTCCATCTTCCCAACGATATGCTGGTGAAAATTGATCGTATGAGCATGGCGCATTCCCTCGAGGTGCGCGTCCCGTTTCTTAGCAACGCAGTAATTGAGACAGCACTAGCGATTCCTCCTCAATGGAAACTTCGCGGACAACGGGGAAAATTGGTTCTCCGCGATGCGATGCGGGCCATGCTCCCATCAGACATCGTTTCTCGCAAGAAAGCCGGTTTTGTCATCCCCATTGAATCATGGCTGCGCGTTGCATGGCGGGATCTTGTGCGCAACGTCCTGTCTCAAGAGTTTTGCGAGGAAACTCAATTGCTTTCGTGGCCAGGTGTTCGATCACTCATCGATGCGCATCAGTCGAATCAACGCAATCATGCCTACGCACTTTTCACCTTGCTCGTTTTCGCACTTTGGTGGCGGCGCTGGATTCAATCAAACCAGCACTCCGTCCGGTTCCTACCCCAAACGTTTACTAGGCCAGTAGCTCCGACGCGTATCCATACCCTTTCCGACTACCACGAGGGGGCAAATGGAAATTAGGCCACGTGGTCAAGCACGACACGACGCATCTAATGAAACATGGTGGAATGCGTTTTTCGTCCAACATTCCTACGCGTTGATAGCGATACTCATGGCTATCACTCTTTCAGGGACACTATTGGCCTGGACAGGGCGTTGGTCTCCCATACTCGAGCCCGATAGCGCCAGTTACATCGATTTCGATTGGAGCAGCCTTGAGAGAATCCTCTCCGGAATACGAACTCCCCTGTATCCGGCCTTTGTGCAACTCGCGAAATCGACGTTTGGAATCTCATCCATCCCACTTTTCCATTTTGGGATGATGTCACTCGCCGCTGTAGGGTTCTATTTTGGCCTTACTTCTGTCGGCTTTCGCTCTTGGGCAGCCGCGGCCTCGGCAGCACCTCTATGCTTCAGCCGTGGTTTGTGGGATTTTGGCGCTCGGCTTGGTTCCGATGCGGTCGGCATCGCTATGGGGGTCGGCTGCGCCAGTTTCTTTTTGATGGCCATTTCAAAATACTCTCCGCGATACACACCAAACCGTAGAGGTACCAACTCGCTCGACGCATCGTCGATTGAGTGCCGCCAATATGCAAACAGTATGATCACCGAGGGGGGATGGATCGCTTTAGGATCCATGACCCTCGCCACCATCTTGGTCCGTCCAGCGTACCTTTTTCTAATACCCCTATGGCCCTGCCTGGCGTTCACACTCTTGCTTTGGATCTGGCGACGAACTTGGAAAGAAGCATTCAATACCGCGATGAAGTCAGCACTGGTCGCGGCACTCCCGTTGCTGGCCTACTGTGGGTTTCGATGGACTGTGGTCCATGAGTTCGGACTCGTATCCTTCGCGGGATATAACCTGATAGGGATTACCGGTCAGTACGTCGAAAGGGACGACATCGACCATCTACCCGGCGAGTCGCAGGAACTTGCAAAACGTCTAATCGATGAACGTGAGAAAGCTGGATTCCGCCCAGTTCCTATGGATTACCGAACCATGGTGGATCTTTACAACAAAACGGCCTGGGAGACGGCCGCCCCGGCATCGGAAGCAATTTATGGCAACGACACGAAAAAGGCGAACCGAGCCTTACAGAGTCTCGCACTGTCCAGCTTACGTCTTCATCCACGGGAATACTTCTATTGGTTGCAAGCCAACAGTTGGAGCATGCTCCAACAAATCGCACGCGGGACGGTAATGGATGTAGGTTCCCGCGTTTCCATTTGCCTATTAGGGATATGGATTGGAATCCTCTGGATGAAGCGTGGATTCCGCCCCATGCAACGCAAGGCCCTCGATCATTCAACTTCCCCAAAACACGCTCTCGGAAATGTCATGTTCGAAATCGCAACATTGGTCTGGGTCAGTATTCTCTTCGCGGCGGCAAAAGGACTACTCGTTGTGCTGGTCGAACCATCCCTCGGACGATACGTTGTTGCAGTGGGTTGTTTCTTTCCAGCGTGCGTCGGATTATTCGCCGCCATCATCGGGCAACGATTCCAATCCGAGCCCTAAGCGTGAGAACACTCGGTCGATGAAAAAATGGTATCGGTGTACTCTCGTGTGAAAACGCTCGCAGATTGCTTTAGCCGACGCAGTAACGCGGCCATGGTCCTACCATCATTCTCGAGCACTCAGTCACCTGCTGCTAAGCGAGTGTAATGTATCCAACCGGGTATTGTTAAGGTAAAGCTACAATCACAAGCCCACTGATAAGCGCTGATGCACACTGATGTAAATGGTCCGGGTGGCACGACGCTCCGCCGGTCAGGTTTGTGACTTGAGGTTGTATCCCGTTCGTAATACCGGCTTAAGCCGGCGGCTGTTTACCCCATCGTGGCACGACGCTCCGCCGTCGTGATTCTCCCCGTGTCGTGATTCCCGCCGTGTGATCCGTCGCGGCGGATCCGACCATCCTCGTGTCAATTCGCAATTCTCCGCGTCCTTGCGTCTCTGCGAGAAACTCTAGGTACCCAGTTCTTGATTCGTGGCCCTTCGTGCGATTCGTAGCAGGTACATTCAATGACGCACCCTGGCACTGGGACGCCAACTCATTGAAGGCATTCTGCTGCAGCCAAAGCGCAATGCCAATCCATTGTTTTCCCATTGTTTTCTCGTTTTTCGTTGTCTTTTCGCTGCCGCCTCGAAAAAAATTTTTGAGATCGTGCAAGGGATCGCGACGTCGCGACATACTACTCGCGACATACTACTAGCGAAGGACCGTCCTCATGAATTACTGGCCCTTGTATCGCATCCCTAGCAGGCCGGCCCCTTCGCCCGAAGATGCCCAGCGCAGTGTCGGGATATTGCGCCGGGGGATGTTACGTCAGTCGCTCCTGCGATCGCTCTTCCCGGAAGAACCGAGACTTTAGCCTTCGCTTGTTTCGGTGAGCGACTCCATCGCAAACTGTCCCGATTGGGAGAGTCTGGCACCAGATGGTCGTTTCTACATGAAAACCGGTTGCGAAGTGATTGGAGGTGGACAACCCCTCTACAATTCGGCCCATCGTCGAACAATAGCTTCTGTCGTAATGGACTTCACGCAAAGGGAAAGCCTTGGATCCAAGTGTTGGACGATGGTATCCATCGTTTTTGGCTCCTGGGCGAGAGCAGTTGGGGACAACGGCTCTACATTGCGGCCTAAAGTAGCACGACAGTCTCTGTCGTGATGGGGTTTGCGATAGCTGGTTTTTGGCTGCACAGGGCTGGGATCCTACCCCACCTGCCGTACAGCGCATACTACAGCGCGCAGGGTGCTTTTGGGCGTAAAAAGGTGCCAAAGCGTGCCGCGAAAACAGCTCGCAGAGGTGCTAGCGCTGCCTACCGAAAAATCACAGGTCCTTCGGAAGTACCCAGGGGTTTCGCGGAACAATCAAGAGTGAAAGCGGAGGGACTCAACCCCTCGCCCCATGGATTAGAGTTCCTTAATGGGTTGCAAACTCGGGAATCCTGGTCTCGACGAATGCGGCATCGGCAACTTGAGGGCGTTACAATACCGGTATGGAAAACACCCTACAAATCAACGCTGTTCGAACGCCCCATGCGTCTACTCCATCGCCGCGGTGTTGTTTCTTATCCAAGAAAACCTTCACCAACCGATCAATCATCGCACCTCCGCCTCGCAGATTCTTTGCGCAACTATGCTTGGTAAAATTGACATTTGTCACAGTAGCAGCGCATTGCCTGGCAAACGAACTCGATGATGCTCGAACCATGTTGCGTACGGGCAAGTATGCCGAATTGATCGAACTCGCGAAATCGCAAGTCGATAAACGGGTGTGGAACGAAGCATGGCCGCGGTTACTCATCGAAGGTTACTTAATCACTGGACGTATCGATGACGCCAGGCGAGCTTACGAGTCGGCACTCGAGCGATTCGGTGATAGCCTGCGGTTACGATTGTTGGGTGCCAAAGTTCTCCTCTGGTCCAATGAGGCCAAAAAGAGCGAGGATCAACTCCATGAAATCGAATCGATCATCCAGAGGACTCCATGGCGATTCAGCAACCGGTCGGACCTCGTGCCCCTCGGTGAGTTCTTTTTAATGCGAGGCGAGGACCCTAAGCAAGTCCTTAAAATTTGCTTTGACCAAGCCATCAAAGCCGACCCTAAAAACGTGGAATCCTACGTGGCTACGGCTCGGATGGCGCTCGATAAAAACGATGCTAATGTTGCCTCGCAATCGCTCAAGAAGGCAATGGAACTAGATCCAAACGATCCCGAAATCTATTTCCTCGCAGCACGTGCATGGAGCACCGACGGCGAGAAAGCGACGGAGTACCTTAAGCGTTCTATTGAACTGAACCCAAAATACGTCCCCAGTATTCTCCTAGCGGCGGAATCACGGATGAACGCCGAGGACTACGCAGCCGCATCCATTCTTCTCGATGAGATCGAACGAGTAAACGCACTGCATCCTAAGATGTGGGCAATGCGAGCCGCGATGGCGCATCTTCGCGGAGAATTTGAAATCGAAGGGAATGCCCGTCGCAAAGGACTCGAATCTTGGAAACTCAACCCGGAAGTAGACTATACGATCGGAAAGCATCTTTCCCTGCACTACCGTTTCGCCGAGGGAGTCGAGTACCAGCGCCGCGCGCTAACGACGGACAGCAAATACGCTCCCGCCCGGACACAACTCGCACAAGACCTTCTGCGTAGCGGCGAAGATACCGCGGGCTGGGAAATGGTCGACGGCATTCGTCAGACCGACCCCTACGACGTTTCGATTTTTAATCTGAAACAACTTCAATCCAAGCTCTCCAAATTTACGACCATCGAAGCCGACGGTTTTGTGATTCGCATGGATAAGTCCGAGGCTGAAGTGTACGGACGCGATGTGGTGGAATTGCTACAGAACGCTCGCGAAGTTTTGGTACCCAAGTACGGCGTTACGTTGCAAGAACCCATCTTCGTTGAGATATTCCCACGCCAACAGGAATTTGCAATTCGAACATTCGGGATGCCCGGTGGCCAAGGGTTTCTCGGCGTTTGCTTTGGCCGCTTGATTACCGCCAATTCACCTTCGGCGTTGCAAGTCGACTCGAACTGGAAATCGGTTCTTTGGCATGAATACTGCCACGTGGTAACGCTCCAAAAGACGAAAAACAAAATGCCGAGATGGCTCTCTGAAGGAATCTCGGTTTACGAGGAACGGAACAGGGATTCAACGTGGGGTGAGCGACTTGATCCCATCTATCGAGACATGCTGCTTAGCGATGACCTGGTTCCAATCTCGAAGCTGAGTTCCGCGTTCCAACAGCCCAAGTCACCACTTCACCTACAATTTGCCTATTACTCATCTTCCCTTGCGGTTGAATTTTGGATTGAGCGTTGGGGTGTCGACGGTCTGCGTCGATTGCTTGAGGATCTCTCCGTCGGCATGAAGGCCGATGAAGCTCTCGCTCGACTTCCTGGCTCGCTCGACTACCTCGATGCAGAGTTTCTCGAGTTCGCTCGCACCCGAGCAAAATCCTTTGCACCCAAAGCTGATTTTACCAAGCCCACCCCGGAGGAACTTCAAGATTTAGATTCATGGATGCTCTCCCATCCCAACTCGTATTGGGGACTAAAAAAGCGATTGGAAAAAGATATCCAAGCAAAGGAATGGGCGGCCGCTGCCCGTGCTGCCGAATCGCTAGTATCCCTCTGGCCTGAGGATCATTCTGAGAATGGTATCTACTCACAACTAGCCTCGGCTTATCACGGGCTAGAGGATCCGGTCAAGGAATACAATGCTCTGCGCGATCTTGAAAGATTCTCCCCTGCTCCACGCGCAGGATTGCTGCGATTGATCGAGATCGATTCGAAACGGAACGCCTGGGACTCCGTCGCAAAGTGGGTCGATCGGATGCAGGGCATTCAACCGATGCGAAATGATACGCAATCCCCGCGAGCCGTCGCTGCAGAAAAAACACTCGACAATCAAATTGCCATCCGCGCTCTCGAAGCGCTCGCCACGATGGATCCCGTGGACCCAGCCAACATCTTTTTTCGGCTTGCTAGTGCCCACCACCGATCCGGGGATCTGCCAAAGGCCAAACGGTACTGCTTGATGGCCCTCGAAGAAGCCTCCCGGTACCGTGAGGCCTTGGATCTTTTGCTTCAACTGCATGCTGATCATGGTCAGCAACCCGCTGTCGAATTGAAGCTACCTACAAAACCCTAGCC
>VGZN01000167.1 GCA_016872635.1 Planctomycetota bacterium
AGCGATGGTTTGCGAGCACGACCGAAGCTGCGAACGAAGGCCGGGTCTGGCACGAGGGGCTCAGCTTCTGCTTGTTCGAAGGTAAAAAGTTCTTGCTCAAGGACGCGATTGCCGAACAAGGGAATATGTTGGTTGGTGCTCCGATATTCAGCAAGTACAATCGCTGGCCGGTCTACTCGAAGTTCTTCGATAACATGGGTCCGATCCCGCACCACATGCATCAATCGGCCGAGGATGCGGCGCTAGTAGGTCAGGAAGGAAAGCCAGAGAGCTACTACTTCCCGCCCCAGTACAACAACGTCGATAATAATTTCGCCTACACCTTCATGGGTCTCGAGCCTGGGACTACCAAGGAGCAGCTGCGACGCTGTTTGGAAAACTGGAATCGCGGCGACAACGGAATTCTGGATCTGTCGAGAGCGTATCGACTGAAGCGAGGAACCGGCTGGTTGATCCCACCTGGAGTGTTGCACGCACCGGGCTCCTTGTGCACCTACGAACCACAGTGGGGGAGCGATGTGTTCGGCATGTACCAGTCGATCGTCGAGGGCCGCTATGTGCCTTGGTCGTTGCTGGTGAAAGACATGCCGGCGGACAAGCATCAGGATTTGGACTTTATCATCGGTCAACTTGATTGGGAAAAGAACGTCGATACCCACTTCAAGGATGCCAACTACATCGAGCCGATTGTCGACTCGGCCAAGAGTGGACCTGGATACACCGATCGATGGATCGTGTACGGTTCGATCGATGGCAAGCAATTGTTCAGCGCCAAAGAGTTGACTATAGAGCCAGGTGCAAAGTGCACCCTAAAGGACAATGCGGCGGGTGGCTGGACGACGGTCCAAGGAAAAGGTCGAATTGGGAAGCTGGCGCTGCAAACACCTGCGATGATCCGATTCGGTCAGAATACCGAAGACGAAGTTTTCATCAGCTACGATGCGGCTTCACGAGGTGTTGAGATCGAAAACACCGGCAGCGAGCCACTCGTAGGATTGCGATACTTTGGACCAGATGCCCATAGCAATATGCCAACCAACGGAGCATGGCGCAACGGGCGGTAAATCAAGGTCGATCATCGAGTTGCAGTTCGATAGCTGAATCGCTCGGCAAACGATAGCTTGCTCGACGATTTCGACCTTGATCGTTCCCGATCAACTCTCGTTCCTCCGCTAATCTTTGTTTCCTCAACAAGCTTTCTTTCCTCTTTCTGCAATCCGAGTCGAATCATGAATCAGCTTCCGAAACTCCATAACGCCATGTGGCCGGGCTTGGTCGGCAAAGGAACCGAACCGGGACAAGAGCCACCGATTTCGTTGGAGCGAATGTTGGAACTGACCGCGGCTGCCGAAGTCAATGGACAGAAATTCGACGGCATCGATTACTTTTTGTTCTTGCCTCACACCGATCCCAACGCCAGCGATGCCGAGATTCGAACGATCGCGGACAAGATCGCGAGTTATGGTTTCTCGGTTGGTTCTTTGGTGGCTCCCGTGTGGCCAGGTACCGTCGGTGACTCCGCGATGGGGGATGAAGCGGCTCGGGAAAAGTTCCTCTCTGCGGTAAGGATGGCATGTCGGATCGCGCGTGTGTTCGAAGATCACGGCATTCGCAAGTATGGGGTTATTCGGGTCGACAGCGCTGAGTTTGGAATTGAGAAGTGGCGAGCTGATGCCAAAGCCAACACGGCCAAGATCGTGGAGACTTTCAAGCAAGCTGCGAAGATTGCCAAGGATCACGGTCAGCGTTTAGCGGCCGAGGGAGAGATTTGTTGGGCGGGCATGCACAGTTGGCGAGATATGCTCGATGTGCTCGAGGGTGTTGGTATGCCCGACGCATTCGGCTTCCAAGCTGACTTGGCGCATACGTACTTGTACTTGCTCGGTTACAATGCTCCTGAATACGCGATGATCGGCTCGACCTACAGCGATGCCGAGTTCTATGAAGCGTACGCGAAGATGACCGATAAACTGCGGCCATGGACGATCGACTTCCATGTCGCCCAAAACGATGGCCACGTTCACGGTGCTGGATCGCACGATAAGACCGGCAAGCATTGTCCGGCGGATGATCCCAACGGCAAGCTCGACATCGTCAAGTGCGCCGGGTACTGGTTGAAGGATGCTGCGGCTCGTGGCATTCAGCACATCTGCTGGGATGGCTGCATGTTCCCCAACGCAACGCTCGAAAATCCAAAGACCTGGAATACGATCTTGGCCAAGATGATCGCAGTTCGCGAGGCGCACGGCTGGAATGCGGCCGGCGCACATGCGTAGAACTGCGTTAATACGTAGATCAGACAATTGCGTTTAGATCTGTCGAGGCATCCGTCCACGAATAACTAATTGACATAATTTGACCCCACGGAATTAACATACGATGAAAGAACTGCGAATTGGAATGATCGGTTATGGGTTTATGGGAAAGGCGCACACCAACGCCTACCTGCAAGCGAGCCGATTCTTTAAGAGCGAGTACAAGCCTGTACTCAAGGCGTTGTGCGCTCGAAACGCGGACAAAGCCAAAGGCTTTGCCGATAATTGGGGCTACGAATCAATCGAAACCGATTGGCGCCAGTTGCTCAAGCGATCCGACATCGATGCGGTCGATATCTGTACCCCAAATAACTTGCACAAAGAGATTGCGATCGAAGCTGCGAAGGCGGGTAAGATGATCTTGTGCGAGAAGCCGCTGGCGATGAATACTGCCGAAGGGGAGGAAATGGTAGCTGCCGTTGAGAAGGCGGGAGTCACCAATATGGTTTGGTACAACTACCGCCGCATCCCTGCAGTGACCATGATCAAGCAGATCGTGGCATCGGGTAAACTGGGGCGGATCTTCCATTATCGCGCCAACTTCCTGCAGGATTGGACCATCAACGCGGATGTTCCCCAAGGTGGTGCTGCCACGTGGCGTCTCGACGTTGAGGCTGCGGGTAGCGGTGTGACCGGTGACCTGCTCGCGCACTGCGTCGATACGGCACTATGGATCAATGGTTCCATCAAAGATGTTAGCGCGATGACCGAAACGTTCGTTAAGGAACGTGTCCATGCTGAAACCGGCAAGAAAGCTCCCGTGGGTATCGACGATGCATGCTCGTTCTTCTGCCACTTCAACAACGGATCGCTCGGGTTGTTTGAATCGACCCGTTATGCCCGCGGACACAAAGCCTTGTACACCCTTGAGATCAACGGCGAGAACGCAAGCCTCGCTTGGGACCTGCACGATCTCCATCGGCTCAAGTACTTCGATTACGCTGATGAGTCGGCCGTGCGAGGATGGCGCAGCATTCACGTCTCCGACGGCAATCAACCGTACATGGCCAATTGGTGGGTTCCAGGTTTGCAAATCGGCTACGAGCATTCCTTCACGCACCAAGTCGCCGATTTCTTAAAGGGATTGGAGACAGGTGAAGCTGCTCACCCAACATTCCGAGATGCCCTCGAAACCCAACGTGTTTGCGACGCGGTTTTGGCCAGCGCCAAAGATCGTCAATGGAAGAACGTCTAGCTCCACATGGGTAATCGGCACTAAGCCGAGTTTTCAAAAACCCGGCAAATATGACGGTTATATGTGACAGCCGCCCCCACTTTGGGCGGCTGTTTTCGTTGTCGCGGGTCATCGTCTTGAGGCTGAGACAGTGCGTGGGGCCTGAGATGGTGAACGGGGGAGTGCTAGTTGCGGTAAATGGGCAGAGTGCCGTCTGCTTCTTGACGACGACCCATAGCAAGCAATACACGAATGTGAAACAATGACGAGCACGAACCTCGCATTATCCCATCTCAGGATCCACAACGAGAAAACCACATGAGCGATAGTCTGCTTCAACGGAGTGTAACCACGGCGGTCGCAAGGAATCTTGCCACTACGACGAAGACATCACCGAAGATGATGTCGATTACGCCGAGGTACTTGCTGAAACTTTTGCCGTGGGTTCAAGTCAACGGCGGTACTTATCGGGTGAACCGGACCAAGGTGGAGTTGGCAAAGGCGGAGCGGATCGCGGTCGATTTTGCGGCTGGCGTTGCATCGTTCCCGCCAAGCGCCCTTCGGCGGATTCCACTCTTCTCTAAACTCCCTGACCCGATCCTCGATCGGATGTCCGGATTCTTTCGGACCGAGAGCGTTCCTATCGGCAACAAGCTCTTGGTCGAAGGGGAAGATCGGAGCAAGTTTTTCATCATTGCTCAGGGCCAAGTCGAAGTTCTCAGCAAGGGGGTGCATGGAAGTGACCTTCGGATAGCTCTTCTTACGGAAGGGGAGTTCTTTGGCGAATCGGATTTAATCTCGGACAAGCCATCGGATGCGACGATACGAACCATTACACCCTGCGTGCTTTTGACATTGTCACGCAAGGATTTGGATTTGTTGCTTTCGGATAACCCCAACATGGTTACCGAGTTTCAGAAGGCGATCGACGAGCATCAAGAACTGCGTTCCAGCGTGAATCGTTACGGCGAGCGAAACATCGACTTGGTGTCGGGCTTCGCTGAGAATGTCGAGATCCCTGAGACGTTCGTCGATTACACGCCAACACCTCGCGAATACAGTTTGTCTGCTGTTCAAACGGTGGTACGTGTGCATACCCGAGTCTCAGATCTCTACAACGGTCCCTACAATCAACTCGAAGAGCAGATGCGGTTGACCATCGAGGGGATCAAGGAGCGACAGGAGTGGGAACTGATCAACAGCAAGAAGTTTGGGCTCCTCCATTCGGTCGATCCAGCGATGCGGATTACTCCCCGTTACGGCGCACCGACGCCAGACGATTTGGATGAGTTGTTGACGATGGTCTGGAAGAAGCCTGCCTTCTTCATCGCGCATCCGAAGGCCATAGCAGCGTTCCTGAGAGAGTGCACATGGCGAGGTGTTCCTCCGGTCACGGTAAGTATATTCGGTTACCCGATGGTCTCATGGCGTGGTGTGCCGATCGTTCCGTGCGACAAGCTTGAGATCACCAATCGTTACCAATCACGGCAGTCTTCTGGAACGACCAATATTTTATTGGTGAGGGTAGGGGAAGAGGATCAGGGTGTTGTAGGATTGCATCAGTCCGGGATCGAGGGAGAGATCGCTCCGAGTTTGTCTGCGAGGCTGATGGGGCTCGACAGCCTCGGCGTCAGTTCGTATCTGTTGACACTTTACTTCTCTGCGGCAGTATTGACCGATGATGCGGTCGGTGTTCTCGAGAATGTCGAGGTAGGATACTACCACGATTACATGCAACGACTTCCAAAATCATTCGATAGCGGATCGGGCATCTAATCATGGATCCGTTTACACGAACCCCACCTCCTTCCCGGGCGGCAGCGGTCGCATCGGAGATGCCTTCGACTGCCGAGAGCGTAAGTTCGGAATCCATTTCGAGGAGATTGCTCGAACGAATTTTTGATGTATCAGGAGCTCCTTCTGGTGCAGCAGGTGTGTTTCCTGCTCCCCTCGCTCCAGGCGTGCAATTACCGGTAACCCAGTCACCGGTAACCCAGTCACCTTTTGGAGCGGCGGATCTGCATCGCTTTGGAATGCCTGCGTCTCCGGTGGTCTCTGCGCAGCCTGAGTCGGAGTCGTCCATCGCGATGGCTCGCAGTGCTCAGGACTCGCTTCCCGTGCCGGTTGTTTCGGCGATGGATCGAGCGGGTCGTGGAGCGGATTTTAGTGACGTTGATTTGCAGAGCGTCGTCTCGAAATTGCAAAGCCAATCACGAGACTCGCTGGCGCAGCGTCTACCCGGCAACAGTCCGTATCGTTCAGATCGGGTCGGGCCCAGCAGTGCGACGCCATCGCTGCACAATGGTAGTGCTAGCGCCAATACATTCATGCCGCAACACTCTCGTCCACTTGATATCAGCTCAGTGCGGTTGGACTTCCCCGCGTTGCATCAATCGATCCATGGGTTTCCTTTGGTGTGGTTTGACAATGCGGCGACGACCCAGAAGCCGCGTCAAGTGATCGAAGCCATGTCTTCGTTCTATTCGTTGGATTATTCCAATATCCATCGGGCGGCGCATACGTTAGCAGCGAGGGCTACCGACCATTATGAGGGTGCTCGCGAAACGGTGCGCGAGTTTATCCACGCTCAGTCCAAAGACGATATCGTCTTCGTTCGCGGGACGTCCGAAGGTATCAACTTCATAGCGCATTCGATCAAAGGATTTCTCCGAGAAGGAGATGAGATTCTTCTTTCTGAGGTCGAGCATCATGCGAATATCGTTCCATGGCAGATGATTGCGAGGGAAGTCCGCGCGCGGATTCGGGTGATACCCATCGACGATTCGGGGGAGATATTGATCGAAGAGTATCGGCGGTTGCTGGGTCCTCGAACGCGATTGGTCTCCTTGACGCATGCCTCGAACACGCTTGGCACGGTGTTACCGGTCGAGGAGATGACGCAGATGGCGCATCACCACGGAGCTCGTGTGGTGGTCGACGCAGCCCAAAGCATCGCGCATATGCCGGTGGATGTTCAAGCGATCGGATGCGATTTCCTGGTCTTTTCGGGGCATAAGATATTTGCGCCGACGGGGATCGGAGTGGTGTACGTGCATCCGCAACTGCACGATGTGCTTCCACCATGGCAAGGTGGTGGCAATATGATTCGCAGGGTCAGTTTTGACGAAACGATTTATGCCGATGCGCCCGCGAAATTCGAAGCCGGGACCCCGAGCATTGGTGATGCCGTGGGGCTGGGAGCAGCTCTGCAGTACCTTCGTCAATTTGATCCGATATCGGTCGAGGCCCATGAACATGGGTTGCTAGAGCATGCGACTCGCGAGTTGAAAGGGATTCGTGGGGTAACCATTTATGGTCACGCCACGGAAAAGATTGGTGTGGTCTCCTTCACTCTGGATGGCTACATAACGGAAATGGTGGGCAAGGAGCTCGATCGACGTGGGATTGCCGTCCGGACAGGGCATCATTGCGCCCAGCCGTCTCTGAGGCATTTTGGCTTGGAGTCGACGGTACGTCCTTCGTTCGCCATCTACAACACCCATGAGGAAGTCGAACGACTCATTGAGACTATCGTACATTTGTCGCGTCGACGATAATATGTACCTGCAGTCTGTAGAGGTCCGATCACTGCTAGCACGGCTAACTCCGTAAAGGATAGGGTGCTGGCGGCTTCAAAAGCGAGGCAGCAGGCAGCAAGGCTTGATCGATTGGACGGAAGTACCACTTAGCCTTTTATTCAACATGCCGAATTCCCTCGCCAAACCGTTTGCGATTTATCACGAACACGAGCATTGGTTCCTGCCTCTCTTTGCAGAACTCGACAGGCGGGGGTTGCCGTATGTTCGGCTTGATCCGCGAGCTCATTACTACGACCCGTCTGAGAAAGAAAGCCGTTATTCGCTGGTTTTCAATCGGATGAGTCCCTCCGCGTACCTGCGAGGCGGTTTGCAGGGGATGTTCTATACCTTGAGCTGGCTCGACCATCTCGAGCGACTTAAGGTGCCGGTTGTTAACGGGCTATCGGCCTTTACGATGGAGACGAGTAAAGCGAGGCAGTTGAACTTGTTGCAAGGTCTCGGGCTAAGCTACCCCAGAGCGATTGTGACCAATCATGCCAGTTGGGTACCGACAGTCGCTGAAGAGTTGCGTTTTCCAGTGGTGTTTAAAGCCAATATCGGTGGGAGTGGTGCTGGGATTGTAAGGTTTGATTCCATGGAATCGCTCGCTGGTGCCGCAGCCTCTGGACGCCTTGATTTCGGCATCGATCACACGGCCTTGGTTCAGGAGTATGTACCCGCACGTGGTAGGCACATCGTGCGTGTGGAATTGATCGGTGGAAAATTTCTGTATGCGATCAAGGTCTTTATCACCGGTGATACCTTTAATCTATGCCCTGCGGATATTTGTCAGCGAGCCGACGGTGTCGAATTGCAGCGGTCTGCCTGTCCGATCGATGCTCCGAAGACCGGGTTAAAGGTCGAGTCGTACCAGCCACCGCCGGAGATTGTGGAGGCGTGCGAACGGATCATGCAGCATGCGGGAATTGACGTCGGCGGGATCGAACTGATGATGGATGATCGCGATGGAGTCGTGGTGTACTACGATATCAACGCTCTATCGAATTTTGTTGCAGATGGAATCAACGTGGTCGGCTTCGATCCTTTTGCGAAGTTGGTTGACTATCTCGAGGCCCGCGCGGTTTCGGCGTGTTGATGATGGGATAGGAGTGACGCGAATTTGTACCGTGATCACTACGTATCCTCAGGATGATTGCGTTCAACGAAAAGGCTGATTCAAAACATGCGATTTGGCTATTGGCTTCCGGTATTCGGAGGATGGCTCAGGAATGTCGACGATGAACAGATGGAGGCGACTTGGGAGTACTCCAAGCGGTTGGCCCAGCGCAGCGAAGAAATCGGTTTCGATCTGTCCTTGGTCGCCGAGTTGAATCTGAACGACATCAAAGGCATACAAGCCCCATCGTTGGATGCATGGTCAACCGCTGCCGCGCTAACAGCGGTCACGAAGAGACTTGAGCTCATGGTGGCGGTGCGGCCGACTTTTCACAATCCAGCGCTGTTAGCAAAACAGGCTGCTAACATTGACCGCATCGGTGGTGGTGGACGCCTATCGCTCAACGTGGTGTCAAGTTGGTGGAAAGATGAAGCGGAAAAGTATGCGGTCGAGTTCGAGCAGCATGATCGCCGTTACGACCGTACCTCGGAATGGTTGGATGTGCTCGATGCGCTTTGGAGTCGCGATGGGGTCGATTACCGGGGTGATTTCTATCGACTGAGAGATTCTGTGCTGCAACCTAAACCGTTGAGCAAACCCCGCCCGACCATCTACGCAGGGGGCGAGTCGGAAGCAGCAAAGGAGCTTATCTCTAGCAAATGCGACGCATACGTCATGCACGGGGATTCCCCCGAACGCGTTGGCGAAAAGATTGCGGACATGAAGCGTCGGCGCGAGCGGCGTGGATTACCCCCGATGATTTTTGGGGTCGCCGGGTACTCTATTGTGCGAGGTAGCGAGTCTGAGGCCGCCAACGAGGTCGCTCGAATTACCGATGTGCAGCAATCGAAATCGGGATACGAAAATTACCAACAGTGGATTTCTGGTACCCAGCTAGATCGCGCCGTGAGCTTGGCGGATTATTCGGTTAGCAACCGAGGACTCCAGGCTGGTTTGGTGGGTACGCCAGCCCAGGTGCAGGATCAAGTCGCCGCATTCGAACGCTCGGGCGTGGATCTGCTGCTGCTGCAGTGTAGTCCGCAACTCGAAGAGATGGAGCGATTTTCAGAAGCGGTAATCTACCCAATGCGAGGGAAAACCTGATCGGTTTCCCTCGCTGGCCTGATCGGTTTCTGTCGTTGGATTGATGGATCGTTTCGAGCTTTGCGACGTACTAGGCAGCTCGGCGGAAAGCGCCGCTGACATAGAACGATTCAATACCTTCGACAACCGCGTCCTGTTCGCTTTCGGTCAGTTCAGGGTAGACCGGAAGATGGAGGATCTCTCTGGAAGCGGCTTCGGTATGTGGCAGGCATCCGAGGCTGTATCCGAGATCGGCAAAGCACTCTTGCATGTGAAGCGGAACCGGATAGTAAATCTCACAGCCGATACCTTGTTTGGCCAAATGTTGTTTCAATGCATCCCGGCGACCATAGGGGACTCGGACACCGTACTGATTCCAGACGTGTCTGGCGCGCTGGTCATGGTAGGGCAGTTGC
>VGZN01000168.1 GCA_016872635.1 Planctomycetota bacterium
ATCTCACGATGTTCATCGATGGATTCGCCACGCGAGACGACACTTTTGGCATAGTCCAAATCGCGTTGGAGCGATTGGCGAATTTTGACTTGCTTGCGGTCGATTTCAATGACCGATCCGTCCTCAGCTTCGATCGTAACTATTGCCCCTTGAGTTGGGTTTAGAACCTTTCCGCAAATGACCCCCCCGTCGCGAAGCTCGACAATGTCCGCCAACGACGAACTCTGCCAATGGGTACATGCAACCAGCCCGAGCAAAAGTGCCATTGGGTACTTGCGATTGAAAACTTTAATCGACGAGATTTTTTCGATGCTCATATTCGGATCCTAGGGGGTCGATTACGGATAAGTGGCTTGAGAAAATCGACCTTTGTCACCACTTGTCATTATAGAGCTCGCCATGGACGATTTCGAGCTTCGGTGGTGTTGGAAATCCGGTTTTAGTTATGATGCTATTGTCGATTGTTCGAGTTTTCCCGCATTTGGTTTCTAGGGCAAGGTTTGGTTTTGGGGGAGTTCCAATTCTCATTCGTCGGACCCGATGGGAAGAGCCTTGGGTAGAACGAGAGCTGGCCAAGTACGTTTCTGGGGCGATTTGGATGTCAATGTCGGTGTTTTTCAAGCGTTTTCGGATGCAGGTTGAATTGCCTCGCGTTCTCCCCGAGCGATCTCCCGACACGATCGTCCATTGGCATCCATGGCATTCGAAGTGGTGTGGATTGCATGCGCTCGCGAAATGGGAGAGTTTTCGATGGGAAATGGACGGAAACGTTTTTCCATGCCTCGCGGATCGCGAAGGTTGTCGCCAGTTGATGCGCGACATTGTTGCTAAACTCAACTTTGTACCTGAGGCAACTTGGTTAGCGACCACTGGTGAAGACCCCTCGGGCCCGACTACACTCAATCCAATCGGGACGATCCAGGGATTGCGAACAGGCCCTGTGCACGGCGCCATCCAAAACATCGGTGTTGCGCCCAAGTGGCGAGGCAAGGGTATCGGCCGTGAACTCATTCGGCGTGCGTTGATCGGCTTTCAAGAAACCGGGTGTAAAACGGTCAGTCTGGAAGTTACCGTGCACAACCTAGCTGCGATCCGATTGTACCAGTCCGTCGGTTTTATCAATAAAGAGACCGTCTTTAAGTACGGCTTTGTGCCGGTCCAATAACTAGCCACGATCTCGGCAAACGCCACGTTATGGCAGTACCTGAGGATGTACTGCACTCCGACATTGCGTGCGCATTTGCGTTAGTGAATCGTCGCCGACGATGGAGCAGCAGGAGTTGGTTTAGGCCCCTCGGGCGAAACTGTGTCCTGCAATTGCGGGGCCTCTGGGTGTGATTCCGGAGAGTGAGTATCGTGCGGATGGGGTGTCGAGCGGTGGTAGTTATCGAGCAAGTGGATCGCTGCATCGTATCGAGACTTTACACCTGGTTGTGGGTAGAGTCCCCCGCCTAGGATCAGCAATGCCATAACGATGATCGCGAACTTCTCTTCAGGTTGGCTGAGCATAGGAATGGTGGAGACATGATTCGTACCCGTGAAGATTCGAAAGTAGGCTCGCATGATTGCGATGCCGTTGAGAGTCGTACTCAGGACCACAAGGCATCCGATCCAAGGCGAAATTGCGATCGCGCTTTCGGTTAGTAGTTCGGCAGCGATGAATCCGATAGTGCACGGGAATCCAACGCTTGCCAATCCAGTGAGCAGGAAGAACGCAGCCATGGTTGGCATATGGTTGTAAAGCCCGTAGTAGCGGTTCAATTCAATGCGACCTACCCGAGCCTCGATGCATCGCATGGTGATCCCGAATCCTGTCAACGCGATACCCACCGATAGCCACATGCTGAGGGCACCAGCCAGACCAATCGGGGTGGCGATTTCGAGTCCAACCAATACCAGCGATGCGTGGCTCAGGAACAGATAGCAGTAGAATCTGCGACCGTCGTTTTGGACCAGTGCCATTCCGGCTGCATAGACAGAGGTAGCCAGCGATAGAACACTAATCGTATGGAGGGCCCAATCGGGTTCCGTCGGAAGAACCATACGCATGCACAGGTAGGCGCCGCTCATGGGGGCGGTAAATAGAATCGCCGATCCAAACGATGCTTTGTCGAAGAGGTCAAGCCGCCAGCAATGGAACGGAAACGCTCTGCTACGGATCAAGACCGCAAGGGTGAGGAGCGTAACACTGAGATTCAGAGAAGGGACCGTCGTTCGCTCCGAGAGCCATGCCCCTGCGATGAGGCACAAAGCAAAGAGCACCTGATGTATCAAAAAATGCGAACTGACGCTTGGCGCGACCTCAGTTCAAACCACATCGGGACGATACCGACACAGAGAAGGAATACCAGCCACCATGTATTTTCCATCGATAGTGTGAACAGAGTGATCGACTCGCTAAGCAATGCCCCGCCGAACGAGAATTTTTTCGTTTTGTGCCCCACGGTTGCGAGAAGCGTCACAAAATAGGTCAGCGCTGTCAGCGGCAATAATGGGCCACTGAACTCATCGATGTGAATCAACTCAGCACCACTCAGATTACTGATCCAACTGAAATTCGCAGGTATATTGGCTAGGTGAAGGATAGTCGCGAGGGCTAGCGTAATGCCCGAGATCCATAAACAAATCACCCGCGCGTGTTGCGGGTTGGAATTACCCATCAACAGAATCACGCCTAGGAGAGGAAGAAGTGGCACAAGGTCAAACCAGGGGATCAGACCAATCATGACGAGACTCCTTCCGATGCGGACGCCAGGTTGGACTTAGGACTGGGGGGGACGGCATACTGGAAATAGGGATTTCCGAGGGATCGAATCGGGAGCTGTCTTTATCACCCGAGAGGAATCGCATCCATCGGTCTTCCATCCGCTCGAAGAATCGAAACAGTAGGGAGAAAGGTCGGACGGTAAACAGGTCGATGATCGAATCCATGTAGCCTCGTTCTAGCATGAATCGGTACCAGCGATTCTGAGAGGCTCCCGCTTGAGTGGACGATGCCCAGAATGGGCCTTGGACCAACCTGCCTCCGATCGCATTTTCCATCGTTCGATAATCGCGAAGCAACGTAGGGGCTCGCAGCAATTGTAGCGATCGAAGGAATGCGTGACCGATCATGTGGATCAAAGCCAAGTACCACCAACCCAGACCAATCTCGACCACAATAATTCCAACCTGGCAGACGGATGAGTATGCCAAAGCACTCTTAACATCCGTTTGCACGCGTGCTGTCGCAGCTGCAAAAATCGCAGTAGCCCCTCCTAGCAGGACAACGCATATCCGCAAAGGGATCGACGCGGAAAGGATCGGGGAAACTCTCAGCAACAGATAAGCCCCCAAGTGGATGGAGAGAGCACCTTAGAATACGGCACTCGAGGGAGTAGGACCCTCCATGGCTCTGGGAAGCCAGCCTGAAAACGGGATCAACCCAGATTTGCCCGCTGCCGCTACCAGTAGCAATAGCCCAACAAAAAAAGAACTCCACGGATCGAGAAGTTGCGAGGTGCCCTCGGGCCACGGCATGTCACCCGTTAGCTTGGCAAAATCTCCTTCTCCGGTGAGATGGTGCATGGTGATCGCTGCGGCCAGAAATGCAGCATCTGCAACGCGATAAAAGGCCCACACCCGCAAACCATTCTGCACAGGAGCTGGGCGCTCATGGAAATAAGCGATCAATAGTGCCGAAGAAAGGCCGACTAACTCCCAACCTAGGAATAGGGTCTCAATGGTCCCAGCCAGGAATGCAAAGAGAAATCCCACAAGAAACATGGAAAAGCATACAAAGAAGCGATAGTAACCCGCGTCTCCTTGCAAGTAGACATTTGCAAAAGAGCCGATCACTCCGACGAGTACGAAGGACATGATCACCATGGGAATGCTGAGTCGGTCAAAAACGAACTGGATATGGAAATGAAAATGCTCTTCATCGATGGCGACGAAATTGCCAAAGTTCACCACGTGAATTCCAGTTTGGTTCCAAAGCATAACGAACAGTATCGCAATGGATGCCGCCAGCCCCATCGTTACGTTGAGTTTCGTCCATCGGTCGACAGACTTCTCCGAAAGCGGAAAGTGCAACAATCCTGCCATCCCTAGTGTTATCAACGTGAGGATGGGGCAGAGGACGACGATATAACCTAATATGTCCATCATATTTTTTAGCTCCCGACGATCGCAGCAAAGGGTAGATGACCGCGTCTGTTCTTGAAGCATTCGTGGGAGTTAGAAACGCTCGTCAATGTTGTCGCGAGGGGTTGGTAAGGAACGAATCGATCCCCCTCGAAAA
The DNA here is from genome assembly GCA_016872635.1 of Planctomycetota bacterium. Classification (GTDB taxonomy): domain Bacteria; phylum Planctomycetota; class Planctomycetia; order Pirellulales; family Pirellulaceae; genus JBKCUI01. The sequence continues at coordinate 4,283 of VGZN01000168.1, forward strand.
TCTGGAGTTCATTAGAGGTTGGCGAGAGCACGGCTACCTGGACCCACCGATTCCGAACGAGTAGATCGATGTTAGGGTTTCGTGCCATGATGGAGAGGAATGCATCGGCCGTATTCTCAATGACAAAAAGAATCCGCATCGGTTCATGGATTTCAACCATCTGTTGGCTCAGGCCCGCTCGAAGATCGCTTGCGGCTCCCTCCATCACGCCGAGCAGCGATGTGATATTGTGAGGTAGCTTGGATCCACATCCATATCCGATATTGTCCACCGTTGAAAAATAGTACTCGAGTGAAATCCCCGAGCAGACAGGTATCACCGCTTGGAGTATTCGGTTCAAAATAGGAGTGTCTGGCCCATCGGTGGTCGGATCGTACGAGGTTAAAAATGAACGTCGATCCATGAACAGCCCTTGGGGTTCGCGATCGCCGACCGACCATGCAAACTGCATTGGTCGCATGGTTGTATTCCGGTCGAGCTTGGGCAAGATCCTCAGAGCGAGTTTCGACATGGCGAAGTGCTTCCTCCGGATTCAGGTTCAATGGTGCTGACTGGAATCGACGTATGCGCTCTCTGGCGTTGAGTTTTCGAGCGTCGTCCAGCTTCCCTTTGGCTTGGAGGAAATCTAACTGGTGGCTTGGTGGCAAACGGTCGATATCAAAGAACTCGACCGCGTCGTTGCATGTGTTGTGATACCCACCGACAAAGACGCAGTGATCTGGAATGAAGCGTCCCCTTTCTGCGAGGATTCGACGCACGCGAAGATCATTGGCCATCAGCGCAAAAGCTCTCGCATTGGGGCCTCCACGCCCTCCTCCACATGCCCCGCAGTTGTAGGCGGACTCGTGGGGGTTGTTGAGGGAACTGGAACCGTGTCCCAGAACGAACACAAGCCTGGAATACTGCGCCATTCCAATATCACCGAGCAATCGGTCGACTATATTGGCCATTTCCGCGTGCGTAAAGCCTTGGTTAAGCCCAATGTCGGGACTCGGTTTCGAGTCCCCGGATCCATTGGCCGCGCTCTTTCCTTCGGGCCGATCGATTCGTTCGATGCATAATGTTGTCGCTTGGCTGGGACGAACGACCCGAGCGACATAATCGCGAACTCGCGATGTAAGCCGCGGTGCAAGAACACGGGTCACCATCGGCAAACTCGCTATGGAGCCTAACAACGAAGTGACGGTTCCAATCGCCAAGGATCGGCTCCCCAAGGGAATCCGTCGGGATGCGTGACCCAGCACCCGCCGCGCCTCGGCTTGACGACGCTGCAATTCCTGCTGGGATAGTTGTCCGATTTCATCCACAAAGTGCTGCGGCTTGACGACGACCGGGCAAAGCGGGATGTAGTGCGCATCGGTAGCGGATCGGAAATACATCGGTACGGAAAAGAATCCTGCCGCACCAAAGGTCTCGACCAAAGGTTCTATTTCCTCGAGATTGCGTCGGAACGATTCCTCACGGTCGTCGATACAAGTGATGATCTGAAACGAGATAGAATCAATAGGCCGCGGCGCTGGTACTCCACGGGCCGCAAGCGCATCGAGAACTTGGATGCGATAATGCCGCTCATATGCTAAATGGAACAGTCGGCGTCGTTCCAAGGAGCCAAAGCTGCTGATCTCGTCCATGAGTTTTTGCCACGATTCGACCCCTAGATCCATGAGGTCGCTCGGTGGCCAACCGAGCAATTGCGCTAATTGGAATAAGATGAATGCCCGTTGTGCAATGGTTTGACGAACATGCCTTTTTTCATGGAATTGGAGAACACTGGCAAGTGTTTCTATGGCATAGCCGCCGCGACGCAGCGACTCCTGTTGGGGTTCTGTCAGCAGGGATTGGGCCGCCTAAAGTAGGGACGCTCGGTCCAAGAGCAAGCGTACCGCAAGCAGTTCCAGCAGTGAACCGTTGGGTGCCGGTTGCGGTGTCCACTCAGCGTTCGACTCCAGTTGCCAGATCATCCCTGTCCAACCGGGAAGTACTAGCAACGTACTGCCGATGAACTCTTCGATTTCCGCTTCCTCAACTCCCAAGTGTTGGAGCAAGTTCAGGATCGATTCCATGGCATTCCGGTCAGCTTGGGAATCCTCTTGAATCAATTTCGCCAATTCGCGTTGCCATGGTTCTACCCATGGCGATTGGAAACCGTAAAGCCTCGAAAAGGTTTTGAAAATTCCATCTTCACGGCCAGGCATCCCCCACTGCGCAAAGCCTTGGTCGGTAATGCTCCCCAAAAATCGAATCAGCAATTCGTGCACACGGGAATCGCAATCAAAATTGTGGGTCGCGTAAAAAATATCACGATGGCGATGGACCTGTATCTCATCGGTGGTGACCTCCCCCACCATCGCAGCGCCATGCTGGCATACTCCATAAAGCCATCGCAGCGAAAATTTGGACCACTCCTCGTCGGTCCATTTCTAAGGACTCTTGCGGCTCACCTCGCGTTGGATCGATGCCAAATCAGTTGGACCCGAACATGGATTCGCACTCCCGAGACTTTCCGATCTCTGACCAAACCAATTCCTCACCGTATTGACAATCGATTGGATCGAAGAAGATAGCGTGTCCGATCGGAACCGATTGAGGGCATCGGTCTCAGCCATGAACCAACGAAGCTCATGATCCGGTCCGTTGCGAATGACGTGCCCGAGCATCACTCGATGCAAATGAAACCGATCGGTACTGAGCACCACTAGGTCCGATTCCCTCGAAACGGTTTCCGAATCATTCTCCAGCCCAGCAGGTGTTTCGGGCGTCAGCCAGCCTCTTTGTGAAAGCTTCGCTCGCTGCTCCGGCGAGAACGAGGAAAGCCACTCCTGATGGAGGACATCGTCGATATCCGAATCGGTAATCCGTCCCGCCGCATACTCCTCGCGATATCTTTCCTCCGACAAATAGGGCTGAGATCGATATTTCTTAAGCCCCTCAAGCACGGCCTTTTCGAACGGATATTGCTCGAATGCGTGCAAGGTATTGTGATGGATAAAGATCGCAATCGGCCCTTGGGAGGGTAGATAACGAATCGCGTGTTCTAGCGCCTCATGAACACGGTCCTGCAAAGACCCGGGACCGTAGCCGACTCCTTCCGGTAAAGCGAGCCGTTCGGTTTCGTGTGTCACTGAAGTGGGATCTGATGAAAAGAAAGTGTAGCGTGTTGGGAATGGTGGGCCCAGGGATCGAAGGGGCACAAAACGCCAACGGGCCACTGTCCTCCAACGTCGAGTATAGCTGGTTTCCCCCCGCTACCGAAATCGCACTATCGCACCAGTAAAGTTAAAATCCATTAATCGGTCCCACTCCCATGAGAGGCTTTTCGTTGATAGCAATTCTTGGAGAGCAAGCGGCCTAGCCCAGGATTTCACGCTTTCGATCGATGTAATCCCAGAGAACGAATCGGTCCAAGTTGTTCCCGCTGGTAAAAAAGACCCTGCCTTTGGTTTGCTCGGCCATTCGATAAGCAAATCGAATATCTTCTTCGGATTGCGACCAACTGGGAACTAGGAATATGTTGATGGTGATCCCGTCTTTCGCACACAGCATGGCTTCCCGCATCGTTTGCTGCTCGGTACGCGGGTCTGGTGGATAGAGCAAAAAGAGCGTTTCCTCCTCAAAGTGCGCGGTCGGCAATCCGTCCGTGATCAAGACGATTTGCTTGTTCAAGGTATCCGTGGTGGCTAAATTCTGCCGGGCCAATCGGAGCGCATGCTGGATGTTGGTGAAGTGGGGAGGAATCTCCATCTCGGTAATCCGCTCGTCGCTCATATCAGCCTTGAGCCGAACCACCGGCTTATGGATCGTCACTGGCTTGGGCATCATGTCGATGATCTCACCAGCGGGGCGTAATTTGGCGAAGGTGTACATCTCGATAAAACGTAGGAAGTCACCGGGGTACTCGCTCGAGATCAATCCTTGTAGCGCGAGCGCCATCCGTTTAACGTTCATGTACTGACCGTCATAACGCATCGAACCACTCATGTCCATGATGACCATGGTCGCGCATTTAGGCGTATTGCGTGTCTTGAAGATCTCGAGGTCATCGCTGCTGAGCCGTACTGGACGTTCGTTTGGCCTGCGCAGCATCGCATTCATCACCGACTGAACGATATCGAGATTGGCGATGGAATCCCCGAACTCGTAGGCCTTGGTCGTTGGCAACTCGACGCTCCCATCCCCCACGATCCGCCCTGCGTGACGACCGCTCCGCGAGGCTTGGAGGTTGGAAAAGATCTTGTCGAGCAGTTTCGCTTGGAACGTCTTATAGGCTTTGGGTGTCAAGCGAAAAGCACCGGACTCGCTTCGATCGAGCCCTTGTCGCTCAGCCATTTCGCGCACGACATTCTTAATCTGTTCGCGGATTTCTTCGAGGGCATTCAAGTCGTTTGGCTGCGCATACTGGCCGAGAGCTTCCATATCGATGAGCCCGATCTGAGCTGTTTTGGCCGCTTCCTCCAATTGCTTGAGCAACTCGTCGATTTGCTCCAACTCTTTTTTGATTTCAATCGCTTCGGGAATATCCATCTTCTGACGCCCGGTGAACGCGTATTTGGAGATCAACTCATCGATTTGGTACTTGTCTCCTAACGCCTCCATAGTGACCAGCACATCGCGCGCAAAATCAGGATCGCTTCGGTCGGCTTGGTACCAGAGCTGTTCGAGCAGGTAAATCTGTGACAGCCGTATCGCGCGATCGTAGAGCCCTTTCAGCTTGGCCGGTGGTCGGACTCGCCTTGAAAGTTTCTCAAACCTTGAATTGGCTTTTTTATCGAGCCCATCGCTTTGATAGGTCTCGAGGATCTTCCGTTTTCGTTCCTCGAGCATCGCTTTCAAAGCGTCGATGCTCGGCCCCAAGCCTGCGATCTGGCTTGGGTCCAACTCGATCGCTCGCGCCAATTCCTCTTCTGTTAACTCGCGAAAACTTCCATACGCGAGCGCGTGTTCAAACGCTCCAGAGACCAGATCGGGCGATTCCTGATTCGGACTGGGGAAATCAATCGGGTTGTACTTTTGATACACATGGACAACTCCACCGATATCGTTGCGAGGTTTCATGGCGTTCTCGGATGGTCTTTCCTGGTTGTCGACAAAATCGGTCCGCTCCGTTGGTGGTTCGCAACGGGCCCTATTTCAATTTGCTTGGACGAAAAGTTCGGTTTTGCAGAGCAGTATGGCTTAGTAGTGTACGGAGGATGTCCAGAGCTGCAGCCACGGATCCTCACCGGATGAAGATCGCGAAGCTTTGGTATACGCATGTAGGATGAGGCCCGAATGATCTGGCAAAAAATGGATGGCTCCCGTGATTTTTGAGATTTCTTGAGGCAAATTCGCGACGATCCGTGTCTCGCCAGTTGCCGTATGGACTAGTGTTGGGAGGGAACGGGAAAGTACCGATA
>VGZN01000169.1 GCA_016872635.1 Planctomycetota bacterium
TCGGTATCAACTTCATCCCACAGCGAGCGTGCTGCTTCCCAATAAAGCAGCACGCTGAAGACACTCAGGGCAATCAGTAGGACGCCGGCATACCACGCTTGGATTCGCCAACGAAGGGAGCGCGTCCAGCCCAATAGCGACGCTGGCTTAACCATGGATGATGTATCCTTGCCCGCGTCGAGTTTCGATAAAATCCTTCCCGAGCTTTTTTCGAATATGGGATACGTGTACCTCGACAATGTTGGAGAGGCTATCGTCATCTTCATCGAAGATATGGTCGTAGATCATGGTTCGGCTGACGAGCTTGCCTCGGTGCAGCGCGAGCAGTTCAAGCAATGTATATTCGCGAGCCGTTAAAGGGACTGGTTGCCCCTCCAGCGATACCGTTTTGCTTCCGGTATCAATCGTAATGGCGCCAATTGTGATTAGATTGGTCGCATTACCTGTAGTGCGACGAATGAGTGCTCGCATACGGGCTGATAGTTCTCGCAAACTACATGGCTTGATCAGATAATCATCAGCCCCCGCATCCAGTCCGAATACCTTGTCTCCGACAGTATCCTTTGCGGTCAACAACAACACCGGAGTGGTTTTGACCCTGCGCAGTCTCTTCAGAAAGTCGATCCCAGACAATCCTGGCAGCATCCAATCCAGTACGATTGCATCGTACTCCCAACTCATCGCCTTCTGGATACCTTCGTCGCCGCGCAAACTGGTGTCGACCGCGTAGCCATCTTCTCGAAGCGATTCCGCGAGAGAACCGAGTAAGTCAGGCTCATCCTCGACGATCAGTACACGCATTTTGATTTACCCGCCCTCGAGGTACGCCGTGGCTCTCAGTAGATTGGAGCAATTGTCGGTTAGTGTTTTCGAATTGCGTAGAGAGCTTGGTAAGAACGCAAGTACAGCAAACCATTGGAAATCACGGGAGATGCGGTGATCGCTTCTCCCATTTCGTTGATCGAGACAATCTCGAACTCTCGGCCCGCTTTGACCACCGTGCAATGACCATCGTTGGACGTAAAGTAAATATGCCCGTCTGCATAGGTCGGGCTGGACCGGTGCTGTCCTGTGTAGGTTCGCTGGAAATAGATCTCTTCTCCCGTTTTCAAATCCAAGCATTGGAGTTTGCCATCTTTGTGCAGCACGTAGACCAAGCCATCGACAACGAGTGGAATTGATACGTCTGGTGTTCGAGGATGGTTCCATGCGATCACGGAAGTGTTGTTCGATACATCACCTCGCAATTGCTCGTTGACGCGAAGGGTCACCATCGGCCCCTCTTTTGCCGTCGGTACGATGATGGTACCGGGTAGCACTAAAGGTGAAGCAACGAATCGGAAGGTGGGATCGTTCTGCTTGGGGTTGTTCGTTGTGGGTCCATTGAGCTCACCAAATCTCCACAATTCCGAGCCGTCGCGAAGATCATGACCAGTGATGCAATCGGCTCCATGCACCACCAAAAACTCTTTTGAACCATCCCGATAAATGAACGGCGAGGCGTAGGAATGCTTGCATTCAAACTCGGCTTGGGTTACTCGGTCGATCGCCCAAACCGTCTTGCCTGTGCTCTTATCAAGCCGGATCACTTTTCCGGTTCGTGTGTTGTCGTCGCGGCGCATGGGGCCATGGAGCAATTGGAGATACAACCCATCTCCGTCCAAAACAGGGGTGCTCGTCATTCCGAATTGAATGTCCAGTTTCCCGAAGCGATCATTGACATCGAGGCTCCATACGGGCTCACCATCGACGGTAAAACACGCGAGTGCGCCTGTTCCAAAGAAGCACCAAACATGCTTTCCGTCTGTGCTCGGCGATGGGGACGCGGAGTTCCCTTCGCTGACACGAGCGTTTTGATTTCCCGTTCCAACCTTCTTCTTCCAAATGACGCGTCCATCCTTGGCGCTCACCGCCATCAAATAAAGATCATCCATGTCGGACGTGGTGAGGAATATTTTGTCCTCCCAGACGGCGGGGGTCGCGCCAGCCGGTCCCGGCAATTCGCATTTCCAAAGTATGTTTTCGGTGGGAGACCAGTTGGTCGCGATGTTCTTCTCCGTGGAAACGCCATCGTTCTTTGGGCCTCGCCATTGCGGCCAGGAGTCGGCGCGTAATATCGGGGATACAAACAAGATCAGCGTTAGCGATAAATAAGTGAGTCGCATAGTAGTTCGGAGAGGTTGGAGGGTGGGAAGTTTTCAGCAGTGTGGTTCGTTGGGGCAGGAACGGACAGAAGACGTTCAGCCGACGGATTCTGTGTCGCCATCGCCGGCAGGTTTCTCGCCTTCCAACGATGTGACGTAGCACCACTCCCAACCTGACCGCTTCGTCGAACCCTATTGATCTTGGTCGACACTCGCTATTGCCGCAAGCGGGCTGGGCCATTTGTGTTTTGTAATCTGCAAGGCTTCGGTGTGCGTGATTGGGACAGTTCAACTATTTCCAGGAGAAAGAGGATCATCGAAGTCGAAAAGAAGGAGCGACCGGTTTTCCATTTGGGGGTTCGTTGAAGCGATCCAGCAAAGCACGAGGAGGCGGCAAACCGTTGGGCTAGGAGTTCGTCAGCCACCAGCTGATCTCTTCCAGGGTTTCAACCAACCTTGGACCCGGCCGGCTAAAGGACGTATTTCCATCGAGGACGAGAAATCGACCGTTCGCCATGGCCCTCAAATCAAGCCACGGTATTGTGCTGGATAATGATTCGATCTCTCGGTGTGTTTCTTCTCGTGTTCGGCCGCAGCACGCGAACAAAATGACCTCAGGCTGTGCTGCAACAATCTCGCTCCAGGAACATGGGTGCGAATGGCCTCGCGGAACACTGAGGCGGTCGACGAGGTTGATTGTTCTCAGTAACTCCGGAGTCCAGTGTCCAACATTAAAAAACGGTTGTAACCACTCAAGGGTGACCGTAGAAATCGAGAGCATGCCTCGATGGCGTTCTTCCAGAATAGCCATGCGATTGCGCAAGTTTTGGATCATCGATACGGCTGCATCCGTCTGACCGATGGCTGCACCTAACACGTGCATGGAGTGAAACACCTCCTCAAGCGTCGTTGGTGCGATTTCGATCCAACGTATCGGTGTCTCCTCCGCTCGCGTTCTGTCGAGATCCAGTGCGAGTTCCTGCAGTTGATTGGGTGTTAATGCGCACACCTCGCATAAACCCTGTGAGACCACAACATCGGGACGCAACGAACAAACCAATTCGCGATCGATCCAAGTGAGCGGCTCTTTGGTCAAGCATGCGTCACGGACCATACGATCGATTTCGTCGCTACTGCTCCCACAGGGTATTTTTGAACGAGTCACGCGAGGGATAGCAGCGTTCCTATTTGCAATATCGCATTCGTGGGTGCAACCAACCAGGAAATGGGTAAGCCCCATCGCTGTGAGCATGTCGGTGGCAGCGGGCAATAAGGACAGGATGCGCATTGGAGATCAGGAGCGAAGTCCGACGAGCTCGAGCAGTTTCAATGCGTTGGTGGTAGGTGTTACCCCGGGCCGCATTTTGTAATCGAAACGCATCACCTCGACGCCATCTTGTTTATCGAAGTGCTCTCGAAAGTGGACGATTTGCGCGGTTGCATGGATAGATGGGCTATTCGCGAGTTCCAGATCATGCGTGCTAGTGATGACAAGGCATCGGAGTTGCACCAACTGCGTCAGGACATGCTCTACCGCGATTTGCCGTTCGCGAGAGTTGGTTCCTTGAAGGATTTCATCCAGTAGGATGAGGCTCGGGGCATCGGTAGTGTCGCGAACGGTTCGAGCGTAATCGACGATCGAGCGAAGGCGCTTGAGCTCTGCCATGAAAAAGGATACGCCATCTTGCAAGCTGTCTTGCACGCGGATGCTGGATGCGATTTCAACGTTTGGACCGTTCCACCGTTTGCAGCATACCGGTGATCCAATCCTTGCTAGCACGGAATTGATCCCCAGTGATCGAAGCAGCGTCGATTTGCCAGCCATGTTGCTTCCAGTCACCAACAGCATTGGCTTGGCTTCATCGATCTCGACGTCGTTCGGAACGCGTGCAGCGTCCGGAAGCAATGGATGTGCAATCGCTCTGACGTGCAGATTGCGATTTTGCGACTGGCTGGTCGGTTCAGATGCGAAGAGCCTAGGATAGGCCCAATCAGGATTCTCGTCGGCTATTGCTGCTGCGCAGGACAAAGCCTCGAGCCTGCCGAGTCCACTGATCCATCCCGGGACCAATTTGCCGTGGCGGATACGCCAGGCTTGAAGCCGTTCAAGGACGCGGATGTCCCAAAGAAAGAGCAGCTGACAGATCCAATATGGGATAAAAAATAGCGGGTTCTTTTGGATGCCGGCAAAGGACATGGAACGTCGCAATTGCTTGAGAGCTACCGTTGCCGGAACCGTGTTCGTCGATACATCGGATTGGACCTTTTGCAACATCGGTGCCTGGGGGGCCAATTTCTCGGTCAGCCCGATCAACGTCGCCAAGGACTGCAATTCCCGGTTGGCGTTTCCGATTTTAAAAAAAACGTCGTGGACACGGCCCATTACACTCACCACGAGCAACAGATTTAACGTGACACCACAGAGAAACAAGGCAAAACCAACGTTGAATAACGCCTGCTGGTTGGTTGCGGCACCAAAAAGCATCGCAATCAGTCCTGCAAATACTGCAGCTGAGCCTACCCACGACAACCATTGAACCCAGGGGATTTTCTGAAATAGAGGAGGCTCGGTGGCCCATTCTGCAATTTTTTCCGGAGAGGTATCGCACCCGCGAAAGCCGATAGCGGCATCCCAAAATTCCTCTCTCCATTTACTTTGCTGTTGCAATTCTCGGACCGCAGCTTGCCGATCGCAAATGGTTTCGGTGGATGCCCTTTGGGTCATCCATTCCGCGAGAGTCTGAGCGCCTGCGTCTGTCACGCAGAGGGAGGCCCAGCGGAAGAGCGACCGATCGCCGAACAGATCGATGTCCTTCGATAGATCGGATGAATAGCTCGTCGTGATTTTCTCACTCGACAAACGCGGCAAATCCGACCATCGCCTTTCGCAACGGGCAGTCATTCTGCGGTAAAACAAACGTTGCTGGATAAGCCAATCCAGTCTTTCTCGAATGGACTCGTGCCAGGTGGCAAGCGCCAAGAACGTGACCAATAAAAAAGCGCCGAGTTGCCATGTTCCCCATGGCATCCGCGATTCAAAAATGGCGGCTCCAATCAGCAGTAAGCCCGGTATAGCCACAATAGGTCTTGCGACGGAGAGTTTTCGAGATCGCTGTAGCTCTTTCTCAATCAAGCCATCGAGATCTTCTTGTTTTTGTCGATACTTGGATTGTGCGTTCAATCGATGGCTCCTAGGAATGCTTCAAGCCGATCATGCAAGCCATGACGCGAGGTTTTTAGTGCTGGGATCGGTTTAGGAGAACAAAGCAGCAGCAAACTCATCGGGAGAGAACTCTTCGAGATCATCTAGTTTTTCACCAACACCGATAAACTTTACCGGCAAGCCAAATTGTTCAGCGATTGGGATAATGACGCCACCTTTGGCGCTACCGTCGAGTTTTGCGAGAACAATCCCCGTGCAGCCAGCTGCTTCGGAGAATCCTTTTGCCTGACTGATCGCATTTTGACCAGCAGTCGCATCCAAAACCAAGAGAACCTCATGCGGTGCGTCTGGTACTTTCTTTTGTAAAACGCGTTTGATCTTTTCTAGCTGCTGCATCAAATGGCTTTGTGTTTGCAACCGTCCCGCCGTATCGATAATGCAAACATCAAACGACTCGTCGACCGCCCGCTGCATCGCCCGAAACGCAACTGAGCCAGGGTCCGCTCCGGAGTCAGCGGTGACAATGTCACATCCGATCCGTTCTGACCAAATCCGAAGTTGCTCGACCGCAGCAGCGCGGAATGTATCTCCGGCTGCCAGCAGGACCCTTCGTCCTGATTTGGTAAGACGGTTCGCCAATTTGGCAATGGAGGTCGTCTTGCCCGAGCCATTTACGCCGACCACAAGAATCACCGTCGGCTTCTCAGAAGCGAGTTTCAAGTTTCCACCGCGATCCTTGAGCGATTGTGCCACACGCTCTCGAATGACCGCGAGGATGTCCGACTGCTGAACCTTGCGGCCGCGGTATTGCTCTCGAATCGAATCTCGAATGGTTGTTGCCATCCCTGGTCCCATGTCGGTTCGGACCAAGATCGCATAGAGATCCGATAAAAATGCGTCGTCCACCAACTGACCTTCGGATTTCCAAAGGTCGCGGATGTCGGTATTGAAGACGTCGTTTGTTTTCTTTAGAAACCCGCGAAACCAGCCCACTTTCTTCGCGCGAGCGGCGTCCTGGATGTCGGCTTCGGGATTTTGTGTTTTCCCTACAGGCTCAGACCGTTCTCCCTGGGAAGCCGGATGATGGGAACCGACTGGCTTTTCGCGGGAGACCCCGCTATGGGCAACGCTCGAAACCACTTCATTGGAAGTTGGCAGAGAGGTGGTCGATTCGGACGGCTCGACTTTCTTTTTACGCCTAAAAAACATAGCTGCTCTGCTGTAATACTTTATTGCTAGACTGTAGCTTTACGGAAGGGATCACCGGTGTGACGGTTTTAGTCGGGGGCCCAATCGTCGACAAGGAGGGTAGCTGCGCATCGATTACACTCGGGAGCGTTGGTTAGGTACAAATCGGTACCGATCCTTTCGGTTGGCTTTTGAAAAGCTTGCTTCGAATTTTAGAGATTCTAGGGAGTTACTTGGATGAATCCCGTACGGAGAGATTTCCTGGTGCGAGCCTCCATCGCGGCGGCGGCTTGGTTCCATCCACGCTCGGGAATCAGTTGGGCGGAGGCGTTGGAACCATTCGAAGATGATGCGTTGGCAACGGCAGAACAGCCTCGAGAAAATCGATTCCTTACGGGGAATTTCGCACCGGTGGATCGCGAACTCGATGTTGCGAATGTCCCCGTGGAAGGAGTAATTCCCAAAGCGCTACGTGGGATGCTCGTCCGAAACGGTCCTAATCCTCAATTCCGTCCTCGAGGCAAGTACCATTGGTTTGACGGTGATGGAATGTTGCACGCAGTCTCGTTCAACGAGGGTGGCGTGCATTACCAAAATCGTTATGTCGCCACGGAAGGATTTCTCAAGGAGAAAAAAGCCGGACGCGCGCTTTACCGAGGGTTGCTCGAGCCCCCCGATGTGGCGTTGGCGCTCGCGGGTTTAAATCCCTACAAGAACAGCGCGAATACTTCGGTCGTTTTTCATGGCAATCGACTGCTAGCACTGTGGGAGGCGGGCCTTCCCTATGAGCTTCATTTGAAAAACCTCGAAACCATCGGGCCGACGACCTTTTCTGGCAACGTGACTCACCCTTTTACTGCCCACCCCAAAATTGATCCGAAAACGGGTGAAATGGTGACGTTCGGGTATGTTCCAAATGAGCCCATGCTGATGATGAGTGAAATCGATAAGTCTGGCACATGGGTTCGTACTACGAAAATACCTATCGATAAACCGACCATGGTTCATGATTTCGCGATCACCGAGAACTTCGCGATCTTTCCTATCTGCCCGTTGAGGTTTGATGTCGGACGCCTCCTGAGTGGCCTCGTGCCTTGGCATTTCGACCAGTCGGCTCCGACGAAGTTCGCACTGGTTTCACGAAAAGACCCGAATCAGGTTCGATTTTTTGAGGCGACCACCTGCTTTATATTTCACCTCCTCAACGCGTTCGAGTCGAACGATGCGTCCTTGGATCCATCGCGATCCACATCGGGCCAGATTGAACTGGTCGGTTGCCGCTACAAGCAGTTCCCTGGCAGTCTGAACTTTGGGGATCTCGATGATGCCGCGGCGTCGGATCAAGCCGTCCCGTATCGTTGGGTATTCGATCTTGATTCAGGCCGAGTCCGCGAAGAGTTGCTCGATGACTTACCTGCGGAGTTCCCCAGAATCAACGAATCCTTTACCGGCGTTGTCAACCGCTACGGATTCTTCGGCCTCGGAGATGATGAGTTCTTTCATGGTTTCAAAAAGCTTGATTTGCGCACCGGAAATACATCCATGATCCAAATGGAGAATGGGGTCCACTGCGGCGAAGGTATTTTTGTATCGGATCCTACTCGCCACGATGAAGATTCTGGATGGTTATTGTCTTTTGTCTACCTTACGATGTCAGGCAGAAGCGAGCTTTGGATTTTAGATGCCAAAGCGTTCAGCAGTAAACCCTTGGCAAAAATAACTCTTCCTGAACGCGTCCCCTATGGATTTCACGGGACTTGGGTGCCGGCTATCTCCGATTCATGATTTCCTACAACCAAGAAGCTGATCTATCGGTATCCGAATTTGTCGATTGTTTAACTCGATCGACGCTCGCGGAGCGACGCCCTGTCGACGACTTGGAAACGATGGAAGGGATGCTTCGAAACGCCGATCTCATCATCACTGCACGCAATTCTGCCGGATTGTTGGTAGGCGTTTCGAGAGCCATCACCGACTTTCATTACTGCACGTATCTTTCGGATTTGGCAGTAGACCAGCAATTTCAAGGACAGAAAATCGGGCGCGAACTCATTCGACAGACCCACCTTAGGGCTGGATTAAAGACGATGTTAGTTCTCCTGTCCGCTCCTAAAGCGCAAACATATTACCCGCACATTGGAATGCAGCAGCATCCGAGCGCGTGGTGTATTTCGCGCCAGACGAGTACAAAATCTCAACCAGACAGAACCTGTGATTCCTGCGTTGACGAATCCGAGGAGAAAACATCATGAACGCATCAAAACCATTATCGATGGACAGCTCGTTTCCGATGGAAATTGAAGGTAAGTATCGGGTCGGTGATGATGAACGATTGCGTGGACGATTGCGGGAGGCTCACGCTGCGTCGCAGGGATTGGAGTCTCACTGCGACACATACCTTCGGCACCCCTCGCGTGATTTTCGAGTCACCGATGAAGCACTTCGGCTGCGGAACCTGAACGGAAACGTGTTCATTACCTACAAAGGCCCTAGGCTCGAAGGTGCCTTGAAGATAAGGCCTGAGTTGGAAGTACCACTCGCCCGGGAAACCTATGAGCCGTGGCTTCGCATCTGGAAATCACTCGGTTTCGAGGTCGTTGCAACCGTCAAGAAAACTCGAGAGTCGTTTCGTGTAATCGGATTGCACTCACCGGTAACCGTTACGATCGACCGAGTGGAGGGAATTGGCACGTTCGCCGAAGTTGAGCGCGTGGTCGACAGCGAGAAAGAACTGGTCACAGCTCGCCAAGACATCGAAGCGGTCGCAACTCGGTTGGGGCTCGATACGGTGGAAAAACAAAGCTATTTGTCCATGTTCTTAGAGCAGAACCGCTGAAGCCTATCCGGGTATAGCCTCCTCTCACTTCTACGTTACCGGAAAGTACCGCTCATCCAGGGTTGGTGCTAACGTGCCCGTGTCCCTTCTCCGAACTGCAGTAGTCAAAATCCGAATCGCTGCAGTCAAAATGCGAATGGAGTCGCAGCTTTTCAACCAATAGGCCATGGGTAAACCAAAAAAAGGCCTTGGTGATTCACCAAGGCCTTTAGCGTTTTATGACGATCAATCGATCGTTTCTAGCTTAGTTGCAACCGCAGCTAGCAGCTGGAGCTGGAGCAGCTTCGCAACCGCAGCTTGGTG
>VGZN01000170.1 GCA_016872635.1 Planctomycetota bacterium
CACCCATAGCGAGAGAAGCTATTACGGCGAGTGCCCACATTTCGGCACGGTGCTTGATACTTTGCTTTGGAAAGAAACGATTGGATCCTGCATTTCTCAATAGCATCGGTCTGCGGTTGGATCCGCTGTCGGGAAAGTTTGTCGAGTCGACGCTCCAAGAATTGTCGTGGTCGGTGCTCGACTACGGAACCCTTTACGGTGCATTTCTGGTGGAGAGGATTCGAACGTTCGGAGGAACGTTGCCAGGCGGAGCCTTCTCGACGCTCGAGCGACATCTTCACCGATTATCTCATGGCTGCGAGTTGCTCCATATCGACTTTCAGTCGATAATCCCCAAACTACGAGAGATGCTGGAACGATTGATTGCTATAAATCGTGAGTTGGTAGCTCGCGAAGGAGACGTAAGTCTGGTGGTTGTAGTCTCTCCAGGATCGATGGATCGTGCGGAGGGGAGTGTCCAATGCATGCTCCATTTGCTACCGCTTCCTTGGCGACGCATGAGGGTTTGGTTATCCGTTGGCGCGAATTTGGTACCGACGCAGATCGCTTCCGGTGCGGGCGAGTGTTTACCAGGATCGATCAAATCTCGCAGTCGGTTGAATTACTTCCTTGCGGATCTTGAGGCTGGAGAGCACGGAGACACATCGCTAGGTCTGTTGCGCACATCGACTGGTTTTGTCTCGGATACTTCGGTTGCCAATGTATTGATTGTAGGTTCGGACGGCGAAATTGCTTCTCCGACCAAAGACAACATCGTCGTAGGAACCTCGCTTGAAGTCGTAGAGAATTGGTTGCGGGAGCGGGGGGACTCGATCGTTTCTCGAGATGTCACATTCGAAGAACTTGCAGAGGCTAATGAGGTGCTTTTGCTTGGGAATTCCGCGTGTGTATGGCATGCGGGAAGCGTGCGGAGGGAGTCGATTGGTTCGGGACAAGCTGGACCGGTATGTCGCTTTTTGCAACAGAAATGGATGGACGAGGTTAGGTTCGATTGGATTGCCCAAGCTCGACACGAACGCTAAACAAAATGGCGGGGTGCGTTCGATGGATGAAGTTCACTGCTGCTCACTCCTTACGAACGGCGTTGCTTGAGATTTAGCCTTGACGGCGTTCGGGCATGGCCGCCACATCGAGGAACCAAAGAAGCTCACCGTTCGCCGGTTGGACCCCTTGTGCGGGATACTTTTCTAATTGGCGAGGGCCATGCCATACCACATCGACTGCGGCACGTTTGGAAGGCCCGCAGACTAGAAAGGCCACTTTGTCCGCGGCGTTGATCAGCGGGAGTGTCATCGTCAATCGGTAGGCTTCGAACTTTGGGACGAAGTTTGCCACAAAGAGGGTGTCCGTTTCCTGAAGGGCTTGGGTTTCTGGAAACAACGAGGCGGTGTGGGCGTCGTCGCCGAGTCCGAGCAAGACGATGTCGATTTTTGGGAAGTCGGTTTTTGCGGCGCGGTCGGTGCTGGACGGATTCGATGGGCCTGATTTTCCCCCGGCTTTATCGTTGCTTTCGGCTAGCACCTTCCTAATTGTTTCGCTGTATTCATGAGCTGTGCGATCGGGGGCACTGGTTTGGACCGGAACTGGGTATACTTGGGGGATAGCTCGAGGTTGCCGTGTTCCCTCCGCATGCTGGAGCCATGCTCGTTTGACCATGCCGTAATTGCTCTCTTCATGATCCTGGGGGACATTTCGCTCATCTCCCCACAGCAAAGCCACTTTCGACCAGTCCACGCAATGCAGTTCGTTTTCAGCAATTTTTTCGTAAAGCAGCTTCGGGGTGGAGCCTCCGGAGAGGGCGATGCTACATTTGCCTCGTTCCCGGATTGCGGTCTGAATCGACTCAATGAGCCATTCGCAGACGGTCGACGCCACTTCGGCGGAATTTGGTTTGACGACGATTTGAGAGTTCATTCCCATCTTGCCGGGGCCGATTTCTGCAGGGAACCGCTGTTGGAGAGAACCTTGAGGTTCCCACAAGAAGTAACCATCGGACACTTGGTCGGCTGGATCTTCCAAAAATGGGACCTGGGAAGCAGAATTCAGGAAGATGGATTCGATTGCGTCGGGAATGCTTCCGCCGGACTGGGAATCTTGCTTGACCTAAGTGGTCTTCAACGCATCAGGCCCCATTTGCGTCACAATCGGACTTGAAGGAACCTTGCGAACCATGCAGCCGACGACGGTACAACTCTGGGAACGCATTCACGCCTCGGGCTTAGCTTCGCCCGACGAGTGCCGTCGGTGGGCGAAAAACGTTGCTGCCGCCGTTGGGAAAGAAGCGTTGTCGGACCCGGGCTTGCTGACCAAAGAATTGATTGGCCAGGGTTACCTCACGCCTTACCAAGCGAATGTGCTGTACCGTGGATTGCCCCACCCGGTCCAATTGGGAGCGATCCGAGTGGTTCGATCTTTGGAGTCAGAGTGGGGGCCGTATTGGTACCAGGGAGTATCTGGCGACCAAGGGGCCGAAACAAATGATTCCGTTGTTGCCATTGCAGCATCGAGTTTGGTTTCAGGGCCACTGCACGATTGGCCACCGAGCATGGCTTGGGCCGAGGAGCATTGCAAAGTAAAGTCTACTTGCTTAGATGAATGGCGGGTTTCAGGCGCTACGCTCCAGCATCTGTTCGTAGCCGGCACGCGGACTGATGAACCAACGCTTTCTGCGCGACTGATGGACGGCCCACTCGATAGCGATTCGTGCGCACGATTAGCCCGCGATGTTGCGACCGGCCTGCAGGCTATGCATGGTTCGGGATTGGTTCATGGACGAATTTCGCTCGACGCCATTCAGTGCACCGACGAAGGTGGATACCGGCTTTTGCGTGACCCGCTTTTCCCTCCATCGTCCGCGTATCGAGCAAGTGCGCCATCGGTCTTGGGGGGCGAACAAGATCGATTTGCGGTCTCGGCTCCCGAGTTAGCAAGCGCTGGGGCAAAGCCTAACCCGCAGAGCGATTTATACGCGCTAGGCTGCGTTTGGTTCCGGGCCTTGTCGGGACAATGGCCTTTTCAGCCTGGGATCGATGCTCCTCCCTCCAAGTGGTCGATGCTCCATGCGCAAATACCTGCGTTGCTTCCGAATGGTCTTAACGACTCGCTCGCGAAATGCTTAATGCATCTCCTCGCCAAAGCACCGAGTGTCCGATTTCGAAGCGCTGGTGATTTGCTCCAAGCAATCCGGTTCTCAGGTGCAACGGCGGCAACCCAAGCTTCAAAGGCAGCCTCACCTCGATCAACGCCGTCGGTTGGGGCGAGTCCCTTGCCGGATGAGCTTGTTCCAAGAGCCTCCTCCGGCCTGTCGTCGCGGCCAATAGAACCATTGGCCCAAAAACCGTTACCTTCCGGTTCTGAATCGCATACAGCCAAGGATCCGTCTACTTCTCAAAAATCGGGTCCCGAGAAAACACTCTCAGCGGGAGTGAAATCGGATCGAGAGGCACCCGGGAAAATAAACGTTACGAAATCGCCATCGGGGAAGGGAGACACTCAACCTGTCGACAAAAAGTCGAGTGAACGGAACCCCAATCCACCTAAGTTGGAGGGGGGCAGCCAACCAGCGGCTCGCGATAATAAAACGAAGCTTGCTGTTGACGCGTCTGGTCGCGAGTCCAAAACGAGCATACCGAAATCGGGTCCATCGAGCATTCAGAAATCGGCGGAAGCGATAGAACAAACTGTTGCTTCGACTCCGGTGAAAACTGGTTCGTCGTCACCAGAGGGTGACACACCACTGGATTCTGCTTCGCCGAAGCTTCCCTCTGTCGCAAATGCGCCGATTGCAAAGGACCAAGAACCACTTTCAGTCCCTGTTCCAACTACGCCATCAACAGATGATCCTTCCGAGAACGTTGTTCCGTCAACAGTTGTTCCGATCGTCAAGCCAGCGATTTTTGGTAACGAGCCATGGAGAGGTCCACTGGTAACACCTCCTTTGGTGGAGATATCAAATCCGCTTCTCGGTGCATCCAAGGTTGCGACAGAGGCCAAAGGGACGCCCGTCGGAGAGAGTAAATCGCAAATCAAGGCGGATGGGGCCGCAAGCGAGCAGGTTTCCGGCGGTGTTGCTGAAGCTCCTATTGAGCAGACTCAGGTAAAGGAATTTGTCGAAACGCAGTCGCAGGGGGCAAAAGATGCGCCGGTGGTAGTCGCTGACAAAGTAGCGTCGGCCGGGAGTAACAAGCCCACGATCGTACTTGATAAGCTGAATGCATTCGACGTTAAGGAAGGTGGAGCGAAGAAGAAAAAGAAAAAGCCGCGGTCCAAGGATGGGGACGCGAAGGGAAAGAAGAGCGTTGAAAATGGGAGCAGGGGAGCCACGGCAAAACGGAAAGCGAAGCGACCCGTTTGGTTTATGCCGATGGTGTTCGTTTGTTCACTGCTGATGATGTTGTTGCTCGTATTGGTACTTCGAAACACTAGTGGCGGCGTGGTGAAGATCAAACCACAGGAACGAAATAAAGAGGCGATTGCCAAGAACGAAACGAACGTTCCCAATGTTGCAAACAACGCAGGAAAAGAGCGGGTTGCGATCGATCCGATGCTCGAGTATTTCGCGCTGAAAGAGGATGACGGTAAGTCGCCTTGGACCCCTCCGACGATCGGTTCGCCGTATTCGACGGATATGCTCCCGATGGGTATCGAAACCTTAGTTTTTCTATCTGGAACTGCGATCGAGAGGAAGAAACCGGTTGATCAATTGCTTCAGTGGTGGCAAGACGTTCAAGGAAATGCGACGTCGCTTCCTGAACTCGGATGGGTAAATCGAGATGGGCTCGAGTCGGTCGCGATCGCTTGGTATCCAGGGGCTGAAATCTCAACGTTCCAACGGGTGGTCCGCTTTACCTATTCGGAGAGCAAGCCACTATCGGATCGAGTCGTCGCTTCGGAGTCGATGGAACCCAAGAAGGTGAGTTCTGAGGGTGGACCATCGCAGACATTTTGGATTGCGCCAGTCGATGGCCAGCAGGTTGCATTCGCGGGTGAGGAATTGAGGTCGGACGCAAATACGGCAGTGAAGCGTATCACGGTCGGCCCAATATCGCTGATCGAGCAACTGGCAAAGAACCAAGGCAAGTCGGGGCCACTACGACGTCAAATGGAATTGCTGTTGCAAGCGACAGATAGCCGAGCCGATGTTACGGTCCTTGCCGCCCCGAGTTTCTTGTATGGGGATGGCAAGCTGCTCATGGGTGAGCATTCCGGCAAAGTCCTCTCATTGCTCCGGTCGTTCGTCGATGACAATGTTCAAGCCATGATGATCCGAACGCACTTCGAGCCTGCGTGGTATGTCGAAGTGAGGACGCTTGGGAACGATCTTCAAAGCGCCTTTCGCGATGCGGCGGAAGCCAAGAAGCGACTTGAGGGATTGCCGGATGAGATGGAAGCACGGTTTACGGCAAAGCCAGCCGATCCCTACTGGCGTGCTCTCGCCAATCGTTATCCTCAAATGCTACGCAAGTTGGTGGGGTACACGAGGGCCGCGTCTGAGGACGGACAAGTAGTGCTCAATGCTTATCTTCCGAGCGAAGCTGTTCAAAATATGACCATCTCGAGTTGGATGGCTTTGCAGGCTGATACCGGTGCGACTACGAATAAAGTTGCAGTCGCGAAACCGACTCCGACAACCTCGAAAACGCTAGAGGAACTTCTCGAAGCGAAGATTAGTATCAAGCTCGAGCAAGAGTCATTAGAGGCGGTATTGCAAGCTGTTTCCAATGAGGTTCGGGACATCCATACCGGCGGTATGGAAACCTTGCCCATGGCCATCAATGGCGGAGCGTTTCAGAAGGAGGGAATAACGAGGAATCAGCAAATACGCGGATTTGATTTCAAAGATACATCTCTACGCCAAGTGCTGACGGCGTTAACGCGGCGTGCCAACCCGGTGACAACGGTGAAAGCACCGAATGAGAAGGATCAAAAAGTAGTTTGGGTGTTACTCGATGATCCGGCGACGCCGAGCAAGAAAAAATTGGAGATGACGACGCGCGTTTGGGCGGATTCCAATCAAGCGAATCTACCCACGGAATTTGTGATTCCTAAAATGTAGTCCCGAAAAATCCTCGAGTTGATCCCACCGTCCCCGCCGCCGTGGACGACTCTTGTTTGTGCTTTTGTTCGTTTTCTTGCTCGTGCTCGTTTTCCTACCCAAAGAATCATTCGCAGAGTTGGTCCGTGCGCGGCGCTTGAAATCATGGCTTTCGAGGGTCTCGGACGCGATCAACCGGGCTTAAATTACGAAGAACACAACGCGTTACAAATTTCATCACGAGCTGACTCGGTTCTCGTTGTCCTCGGCTGGAAATAGCTTGCTATAATCGCTGCATCTTTGTCCCGTACATCGGAACGGGTTATTTCTTCACCGAATTCCATAGTACAGGTGCTGCGTGCAATTTGCCGAATTAAGTGCTCCACGGATACGAGCTTTGGCCCCGGATACACCGATCGTATTTCCGATCGCTGCGATCGAACAGCATGGTCCTCACTTGCCTGTTTGGACCGATTCGTTGATCACATCCAAGTTGATGGAGAGCGTTTCGGAACGGCTCAAGGATCAAGTCTTGTTCGCCCCCTTGATGTGGCTTGGTAATTCCCATCACCACTTGGATTTTTCTGGCACTCTTTCGTCGTCACCTCGCAATTATTTGGATTTGCTTTGCGATTTGATGGAGAATGCCATTTCGCAAGGGTTTCGTCGCATTGTCTTTATCAATGGTCATGGTGGGAACGATGTGCCCGCCAAGCAAGCGACCTTTGAGATCCGACAGAAGTACGCCAGTCGTTCGGACTTGTTGTTGTTGATGACGACGTACTGGGGGCTCGGTGTGGAACCGTGGCGCGAGGATGCTTCGATCGTGCAACGTGAGATGGGGCATGCTTGCGAATGGGAGACATCGATGGTTTTGTCGATACGCCCAGATCTGGTTGGCGATTACAAGGAACTCATCCCCGTCGATCCAGGCAATCCATTTCGGCCGGGCGTTCGTGCTTGGAAAACAGCGGATCGGACGGCACCTGGCTATATTGGGGTTCCCGATGCCGCGAGCCGCTCGAAAGGAGATTTGTTGTTGCGATTGTTTTCCGACGCTCTCGTGAGTTGGTTGGAACGCGTAGTTCATTGGGATGGTCAGAGTTGGGATGGTTGATCTGAGCGTGCTGATCGGCGAGCGAATCGGGATTTCTGTAAACGCGTATTGCATGAATTGGATCGTTCATCGACTTTCGTTATCCAAGTAGAAAACTTCGGTTTTGCTAAGTTCGAAGGATATTCGGTGGTGAAGGCGTAGTTCGCCATGCAAAAAAGCTTATGTTTTTTGCGCAATTTTGCATAGCATTTGCTGAGCGTACGGGGAAGATAGTAGGGTTCATAAACACGATACAAGGCGGTTCGAGTCCCTCCCACCCTCTTCCATTCTGGAGCGTTATAAAAGCATGACTAAAAAAGTCAAAGTGGCCATGATCGGGCTTGGTTTCGGCGCTGAGTTCATCCCGATTTATCAGCGGCATCCCCTTGCGGAAGTCGTGGCGGTGTGCCGACGAAACGAAGCGGAGATGAATGCGGTTGCTGACCGCTTTGGTATTGCTAAAAGGTATACGGATTACGCAAAGGTACTCGAAGATCCTGAGGTCGATTTCGTTCACATCAATTCACCCATTCCCGACCATGCGTGGATGAGTCTCCAATCGCTCAAGGCTGGCAAGCATGTGATGTGTACCGTGCCGATGGCGACCACCATCGAGGAATGCGATCAGATTTGCGAAGCGGTCGCGTCGACTGGCAAGAAGTACATGATGGCCGAGACTGTCGTCTACAGCCGCGAGTTCTTATTCCTGAAGGAAATGTACCAAAAGGGGGAACTCGGCAAGATTCAATATATGGCAGCGTCGCACCCTCAAGACATGGATGGTTGGCCAGAGTACTGGGAGCGAATGATTCCCATGCATTATGCAACGCATGTGGTTTCGCCGGTTCTCGGGTTGGTCGATGGTTTGGCTGAATACGTTTCGTGTTTCGGTTCAGGAACAATTCGACCGGATTTAGCGAAGAAGTCAGGCAATTCATTTGCGGTGGAGTCGTGCCATATCAAGATCCAAGACAGTGATGTAGCAGCTCATATATGGAGATTTTTGTTCGATACAGCCCGCCAGTACCGCGAAAGTTTCGACGTGTATGGAACGAAGAAAAGCTTTGAGTGGTCGTTGGTTGAAGGCAAGCCGCACATCTTGCACACCGCGAAAAAGCCGGAGCATGAAATTGCTGAGGAGATCGAGGTCCCCGATTATGCGCATCTGCTGCCGGAATCCATCCGGCAGTTCACTCAATCTATTCAGGATGCGGATCACCTATCGTTCATCCAAGGTGGCGGGCATGGTGGGTCGCACCCTCATTTGGTTCATGAGTTTGTGAGCGCCTTGGTCGAAGACCGGGATCCGTGGCCAAATGCGATTACGTCCGCGAACTGGACATGCGTTGGTATCTGTGCGCACCAAAGCGCCGTCAACGGTGGACGGGTTGTGAAGTTGCCAGCGTTTACACTTGGGAAATAACGCGGTTAGTGCCCTACCATTTGGGTGCCTCGAAAGGGGCGGCACCGACATAAGGCGACTCTGTAACAGCAGAGTCCAAAGAAGATCGCGATTGCAGTCAAGCCAAGAGAAAATTCTACATAGAGAAGAGCAAATGAACGTTTCAGGATTCGGTCGGTCTAACGTGTGGCAGACTCTTTGCCGCATGGTTTTTGCCTTGATACCCATGCTCGGCGCGTTTACTGGAACGCATTCGAGTGGTGTTGCGTTGGGGCAAGAGGGAATACGGATTCTTTTTCTCGGGGATCAAGGTCACCATCGACCTGCGGATCTCTATCGAGTTCTTGAGCCTGCGATGAAAAAGTATGGGATACAGATTGTCTACTCGGAGGACGTCGCAAACTCGCTGACAATGCAGCGGCTCGATGCGTTCGATGGATTGCTGATCTATGCCAACATTGATGCTATCGGCAAAGAACAAGAGAAAGCGATGCTCGACTATGTCGCCTCTGGCAAAGGGATTATTCCCTTGCACTGTGCGTCGTTTTGCTTCCGAAACTCCGAAGCCTGCGTAGCGTTGGTGGGAGCACAATTCAAAGAGCACGGTGGTCAGCGATTTACCACCCGAATCGTGGACCCGAAGCATCCGATCATGCAGGGATTTGGTGGCTTTGAAAGCTGGGATGAAACATACATTCACCACATGCATAACACCAAGGATCGAATCGTTCTCGAGGAGAGGCGACAAGGTAAATTGGCCGAAGGGACGCAAGCGGAGCCTTGGACCTGGGTTCGCACGCATGGAGAAGGTCGTGTCTTCTATACCGCGTGGGGCCATAACATGGATACTTGGGGAAATGAGGGCTTTCAGAACCTCGTGGCTCGCGGGATTACTTGGGCGTGCAAACGGGATTTGTCAAAGATTCCTCGTTACAGCGATCCGAGCCGTTTCGACACTCCAAAAATGACAGCGGCTCGTAAAGATGTTGCCGATTTCACGTACGCGGATGTCGGTAAAGAGATTCCCAATTACACGCCGAACGAAAAATGGGGTGTCCAAGGTGAACGCAAGAGCCGGATGCAAAA
>VGZN01000171.1 GCA_016872635.1 Planctomycetota bacterium
CCTGGACACGACGGGCACGACACCCTCCAACAACAGCGCGATGCTGGTTATTCTAACACGTTCTATTGAAAGCCATCCTCGGGTGTATCTCGCGTTGCAAACCACTCGAAACCACCACTGTAGCCACCTCTCGGCAATCGCCCATCCATAGCTCGCCTCGCCTAATTCCTTCCGTTAGCTCGCGGAGCAGCTTGCGGATCAAGGGAAATAGGGTGGTGTAAACTGCGGGTTCCGCGAATCGAAATCGGATGGCAGGGCATGGTTCGCGGTGCGAATGAACCGAGGATATGCTAAAACTAGTAACTATGAAGCAGTCATCCCCGTATCCAATCCCAGAATCGATCCGATCGAAGCTTTCCGAACTCCGCGGCATGATCAGCCGCTTGATCGCTTGCCAAGGTATCGTCGTACTCGCAACCTGGTTTTTGCTGTCCTTTTGGTTGTTCGGGCTCCTCGACTACCTTCCCGCTCGTTTTGGCGCTGACGAATCCCCTAGGTTTGTTCGCATACTCATGCTCGCGATCATGACGGCAGGAGCAGTGGCAATCCTGTACCACTTTTTTTGGAACCGATGGTTGGTCCGATGGAGTGATTCGTCGTTGGCGCTGGCCATCGAACGGCAGCATCCTGAGTTCCAGAGCACCCTGATCACCACTGTTCAAGCCGCAAAATTTGTTCCTAAAGTGAACCAGCCAGGGGTTGGTCACGGGCCAACTCGCCGAGGATCGGTTATCCAGGCAGACTCATTGCACGATACCGATCATCCGTTGCGGGCAGGGCTTCTTGAAATCGCCAGCCAACAAGCGGTCCAGCGGATTCGGGATATCGACATCAAGTCGCTCATCCGATTTCGAACACTGCAGTGGGAATTGGGTCTATTCGCTGTTACAGCCGCCCTGAGCAGCGTTATTCTTTTGCTCTCGCCAGGATGGACATCGCAATGGGGAAAACGCCTATTTGCACTTTCGGATACTCCGTGGCCACGAACGACCCAATTAGGAGTGACTGGACTCGAGCTTGATGTCCCACCCTTCACCGGGAATCCTAAACGCGAGCGATACCTGATCCCATTCCGAGATAACACCATCCGTGTGCCAAAGGGAGTCTCGGCGCGAATGAAGGCTTGGGCCAAGAATTTGCTACCTCCACCCTATGATGTTTGCACATTGCAGTACAAAGACGTCGATGGCAATCGAGGCCGAGCCAGCATGCTCAGCGATTCCAACTCTGATCCTCGTGACTTCGTACTCGATGGCCCCCCCCTACAAAACATCAGCGACTCGCTCTGGATGACCTTGGCCGGCGGTGACGCAAGAATATCGAATTTGCGCCTCGAAGCCGTCGACGCTCCACTCGCACTATCGACGGAAATCGACGTCGAATACCCGAGCTACCTTCAGAGATCTACGAAAACCTCCTGGGGAAATGAACGCATCCCTTATCGGAACGGGATGCGATTACCCCAAGGCTCCAAGCTGAGCTTCTTTGTCCGAACCAATAAACCTGCAGTGCGGTGCGAATGCTTGATTCTTAAAACCGGGGAGCCAAGTGCTGAAGGGACTCAAGAATTAACGATCCCTATCGAGCCACCATCAAGCGAGTTTTCGATCCCGTTAGGGCCACTCGATGCGAACATCTTGACCGAAATCCGCGTGTGGGATCACGAAGGACTCTGCGCGACGCGA
This sequence comes from Planctomycetota bacterium, assembly GCA_016872635.1. Classification (GTDB taxonomy): domain Bacteria; phylum Planctomycetota; class Planctomycetia; order Pirellulales; family Pirellulaceae; genus JBKCUI01. Next base: position 1,686 of record VGZN01000171.1, read on the forward strand.
ATCCAACAGTTCGTCGTGGCTTCGATCAACGACACAGTCCCCTCGGTCGATTTGGTCTTGGAAGGAATCGGGACGGCGATCACGGAGAACGCCGTTCTCCCGGTCCGTAGCAAAATCAAGGACGATTACGATGTGGATCAAGTTTGGATCGAAACCGTTGTTGATGAACAACCATTGGTGAAGTCACCTCTGACCTTGTCCTTTCAGGGAACCGCGGATCGCGATATCGATTTGAAAGCACAGCGAGAAGCTGGACTCGATACCCCCAAGGCTGGCTCGGTCCTCGCGATGATGGTCGCAGCCTCCGATTTCCTAAATGTAAATACCACGCCGCACGTCGGACGCTCGACACCGATCCAAGTGAGTGTCGTTACCCCTGATCAACTTCTGATCATTTTGGAAAGGCGCGAACTTGCGATGCGAGCTAGGCTTGAACAGATCCTTACAGAACTCGGCCAACTCCGAGACCTGTTGGTCATGACCAACAAGAATCTGACGGCATCTCCCAAAGAACCATCCTCCGACGAAAATGCCCCGAATGCCGGCAATGAAAAGAGCGAACCGGAAGGCCAACCCGAGGGATCTTCTGCTGGCGAGCAATCCTCCGAACAACGCCGAGCCCGTTTGCTAATACTCCGAGCCCAACAAGCCGCCGCGCAAGCCAGCAAATCCGAAGGGGAACTCAAAGGGGTCGGTATCGAGATCGCTCAGGTCGTCGCCGAGCTAATCAACAATAGGGTCGACAGCAAGGATAGACGCGAACGCTTGGAACAAAAGATCAAACTCCCGTTGGCAAACTTGATGCAATCCCAGTGGACTCCCTTCGCTGCCGAAATCAATACACTCGAAGCGAGCGTCGCGAAGGATACGTCGTCCGATACGTCGAAGAAGCTCGAGCAAACCATCTTGAAGAACAATGAGATCATCGCTGCCCTGACCGCTATCCTCAATGACATGATCGACATCCAGGATTTCAACGAAGTCATCGATATGGTTCGAGACCTTCTCAACAACCAGGACAAAGTCCTTGAGAAGACCAAGCAGGAGCAGAAGAAACGCGTTTTGGATCTGCTGAAATAGAAACGACGAACCCGCTCCCGGGAGAATCCCATGACCGCTGATAGCCTTACCCAATCACGCATTGACCACCATTACGGTCGCTCCCATGGCGATTTCGTGCTCGGAATTTCTCACCACGCAACACATTCGTTGGGGAAACGAACCTCTCGGTCGCCATTCCTAGCAAGTCGAGCGTTGTCCGTTTTTGCTGTGTCCTTTTTTGCAGCGACCCTGGTCGCAGTGAATGGCTTTGTCGGCACACAGTCCTTTGCCCAAGACGCGCCACCTGCTGATACAGAATCAGCTGACAAGAAATCTGCAGGTAGTAAACCGGTAGAAGCGGCACAGGCCGATACGGGCAAAGAACTTGAACAACAGCAAAAGCAGTTGGCGACGCAATACGCCAAGCTCGAGGAAATCTTCATTCGCATGAGTGAGCTCGAAGCGACCACCAACCCGACTCGAGCAAGCCTGCTCATGCAAGCGGCTCAAATGAGCAAGCAGCTCGCGACCCAACAACGCTTGCTTCAAGCAGGGGACTTGCTCGCCAAAGGCCAGTTTTCTCGCGCGATCCCGGAGCAAGAAGCCAGCCGGGAAAACTTGAAAAAGCTTCTCGAGCTCCTCCAAAGCGAGAACCGTTCTTCCCGCCTCAAGGACGAACGCAAACGCCTCGAAGATGTCTTGAAAGATATCCGACGAATCGAAAACATCCAACGCGCAACACGGGGACGCACGGAGTCTGGTCAAGACCGAGAAGCAGCTGCGAACGACCAGCGAGATTTAGAACAGCAACTGGGTAATTCCGAGCGGGATCTCCAGTCCGAGGATTCAAAAGGCAAATCCTCTCAAGAAGGTAGTTCCGACGAGACCAAGCCGACCGACAAACCTTCGAAGTCGGACGATTCCAAGAAGGGGAATTCAAAAAAACCGGATTCGCCCGAACGTTCAGATTCGCCAGGAAAAGAGTCCAAGGACTCCAACGATAAAGGTAGCGAGTCCAAGGACGCTGCCCCCAAGGACATGGATGCCTACAAACCCGAATCAGGCGATTCCAAAGAGGAAGGCCTAGACCCCAAGAACAAGGACTCCAAGCCATCGGACTCGAAAAACGCTGATTCGAAAGATGCCAATTCAAAAGATGGTGAATCGAAACCCGCCGACTCCAAATCCGCCGACTCCAAACAGTCGGAGTCCCCGGACAATGCATCGGACGATGGATCGGAAGAATCGAGCGAGGATTCGGACGAGTCCAAGCCCTCCGCAGGCAAACCCCCATCGCGCGAGGAACAAGCTCGCAAACGGGTTCAACGAGCTCGAAAACGAATGCAGCAAGCGGAGAAGAAACTCCGCGAGGACAAACGCAAGGATGCCATTGAGGAACAGCAAAAGGCCGAGGAGGAACTGCAAAAGGCAATCGCAGAACTCGAGCGCATCTTGACGCAACTGCGTGAAGAGGAGATCGAACGGGCATTGGTCGATTTGGAGACCCGTCTCAAGCGAATGTACGATCTCGAGAAAACGATACGAGACCAAACCGAGAAATTGGCAAACCTTACGGGCGAAGACAAAGACCGGCAGTTGGAAATCCAAGCCAACAAGCTTTCGATCGAGCAGATGAAAGTTGTCATGGAAGGGCAACGCGCGTTGCTCTTGCTCCAAGACGAAGGGTCTAGCCAAGCCTTTCCGGAGGCGCTCGAGCAAGTCAATCGCGATGCGCAAATGGTCGCAAAAAGATTGGTCGCTGCTGACGTTTCCTCCAGCACCCAAGGGATTCAGGATGAAGTGCTAGGTGCCTTGGAAGAGATGCTCGAGTCCCTCAAGCAGGTGCAAAAGAAACGAGAAGACCAAAAGCAGGAGCAACAAGGGGGTGCTCAACAAGGGGGTGGAAATCCGGAAGACCAGCCTTTGGTTGATAAACTCGCCGAGCTCCGATTGATCAAGACATTGCAACTCAGAGTCAATCGCAGAACCGATCGTCTGGCCAACGAGAGCAATAGCTCCAATGATTTGGTAGGGGAAGTCGGCGATCCGCAACTGCGTGAACAAGTGCAAGAACTTTCCACACGTCAGCAAAAAATTCAAGACGTTACTCGTGAGATATTGCTTGAGAAAGCCAAGAAAAACTGACTTCAAAATACATTGCCGACATCCTATCCCTACGCCGCGAAACCGCGTGGCGGATCAACCAGGTGTTTCCATAAAAATCTCCCGCAGCGGATCGCGGTCTGTTCCGGAATAGCCCAGATGGAGGTGCTTCCTCCATCCCTCTGCGTATTTCATCGATAGCGAGATCGACGCTTCTGAATCCACCCTGGCGCGACTGGCTACTTCACCGCAGAGGTCCATCATTGTTTGGCAATAGGAGTTCAACCCTTGAGTGCTCTTCAGCCAATCCTGTTGCGATCGATGCTCCTGCAGCATTTGCAACTTGCGATCCAGTACCTCGTCAATTGCCACGACCAATCCAGGTCGTACGTATTCACCCAACGGTGTTCTGTTTCCGTGCGGTTGTGCATGGTACACAACCACATCGCCATCCCACGCCTTCTCAGCAGGGTCTGGTGCGTAGTTGGGAACACCGCGAGCAAATGCTGCGGTCAGCGCCAACCGACATGTCTGCATGTGGTCTTCCATGTAATCCCAATGGGCATGGGTCAACAAAATGCTCGGTTTTGCTCGTCGAACCACAGAGACGATCTTTGCGAGATTCTGCTGCGAATAATCGATCTCGAGATCATTACAGATCGGCGGGTAGTACTCGGCTCCCAAAAGAGCTGCAGAATTGCGACTTTCCTGCTCCCGAATCATCGCGGTTTCCGTGCGGCCCGTGGTCATCGACCCGCAGCATCCGTTAGCGACGTTCATATAATGTACATCCCAACCGCGATCGCGAAGTCGGATCAATGTTCCTGCAGCAACAAATTCAATGTCGTCTGGGTGAGCAAAAACTGCGAGCACAGAAGGCATTCAAAACATCTCCCCAAAAATGGCCGGCTTCGTCTAGTTGCGATGAAGATAACGGGGCCACTGCTCATACTCCTCGAGAGCGGGGGCGATCAAGACCATGCCCACGTCAGCATACGCGGGCGACAGTCTAGCTCACTGAACGAGGTTCATCCAGCACTCAGCAGCGCCCAACAAAGGCATCTAGCGTCTGGATACCGATTTCATCGCGCGCCACTCATGCCCTGCGGCGATATCAGGCTGAGAGAGGCGGCGGTACGCATCCGCAAGCTTGCGATGGATACTCGCCGGGTTCGATGCATCTTTCAGTGCTAACTCCAGTTCAACGACCGCCTCCGATACTTTATTCTGCTTGAGCAAAATCGTCCCCAAGGTATCCCGATAGCTACTGTGCTCCGGGTCGAGCGCCACCGCGCGACGTGCCAATTCAGTAGCGTGGTCTAGCGCATTGGCATGATCCATCGCGCCTAGCTGATTCCCCTGGAGTTGGGGATCCTCCGACAAAAGCCATGCCAAGTTGTTCAAGGCGGGAGGAAGGTCTGGGTTCAGTGCAACCACTTTTTGCAATGTTGTTATGGCATCTGCGGCTCGACCATCGATGATCTCAAGGGTCGAAAGGGTGAAGTAGCTAACTTCGTAACCGGGCTGATCGATCGTGAGTGCATGAACAAATTGACGGATTTCATTCCGCAATTCCGGGCTTGATTCACCTCGAAAAAGAGCGATTGCACGATCATGCGCCTGCTCGTTGCGACTGTTCCATTTCAATGCAGACATCAGCTCGTCAAAACGGGATTTCGAATCGCGATGCTGTGCGGTATCGAGATCGAACTGGAGAACGTAGAGTTCAGCGATGCCGTCCGCGAAGTCTTTGTCTTGTGTCAATCGCCATCCCGATGCCATCGTCTCGATAGCCCTGTCCATCCGTTGGAGTTTGGCAAAGGCCAACGCACAGTAGATCCGATCGGATTTCGAGGTCGGATTTAGCGAGATGGATTTCGAGTAGAAGCGCGAGGCTTTTTCAAGCGAACGATGCGCGGTTTCTTCATCCCCCAAGGACCATGCTAAATCAGCAACTCCAAATAGTTGTTGAGGATCGGAATGCGAGAGCTTTTCAAGCCACCGAAGTGCACGATTGATGTCTCCCACCCGCAGTGAGTACTCCGCCCATGCACGCAGCAATTCATCGCGATCGTTATCCCCTGAGTGCGTTAGGTGCCAAAACGCGCTCCGCAGCACCTCCGCATCCGTTGATCGCGATATTTCGTGAGCCAGCTTTAGCGCCTGCTTTTGGTGAGCACGCCAATAGCCCTTGACCATCTCGGGGGCCATCAGATCGATCATTGCTGAAGATCGCTCGGTATCGCCGATCTGTTCGTGCAACTCGGAAACTTCAAACAAGGTTTCAGGGTCACTGAAACGCGAGTCGGAAATCAATCGCTGAGCGATTCGGACTGCGCGTTCCGGTGCTTGATCCGCGACGGCGGTATTGAAATCTCTAAGAATCCAACCACGTGTGGTTGGACTGCTCACTGTAGAAACCAGATAGCAAACCAATGCGACCACGGTCGCGCCCAGAGATGGAAGTCCGCGAAGAAACCGGCGGCGTGCAACAAATCCTTCTGGACTCAGAAAGAAATAGATACAACCATCAAACGACCATGTGAATAGATCCACGCACGGCTGCACGAGCCTTTCGATCAAAGCCACCATAAATCGCCAAACCGCCATAACGCCCTCAGCACTGGTCCCGGTATGATCATACTTGGTATTGTGCCAATTCGAAACCAAAAATCGAAGGCGACCTCGATTGGTTCTCGATGGGCGGTTCGCCTCGGTCGTGCCAAGGGGCGATGGGCCGAATATCGACAGGGAATATCTATTTCGCGAAACCGGTCATTAAACGGTATGCAACGAATACGAAACAGAACATGTGCTACCGAAGTGTTCCTACCGCAGTGTTCCCGCAAACCGGACAAACTCCTTGTCGAGTTTGTCCAAATCCTCTCCGAAACAAGACCGGAAATCATCCAATCTTTGTTTCGCGTCAGCTGGATTTCCTGGAAGCCGTTCCCGGAGCAATTTGAGATACTCCACAAAGTTCTTGGGCTTGCGTTTGATCAAGAAGTAGGTCAGTCCCCAACTCTCTGCATAAGCGGCAGTCGACGTTTCCCCTCGCCTCAGCAGGTCATCTTGGACGAGCAATTTCATCATCGAATCCGCCGGACGGATACGAGCATAGTGCCTGAGATTGCCCAGGTTGAAGTAGTTGATTTTTCCAGTACCTCCCCAGCCTGAGGAACTGTTAAAGTCGGGGGATTCAAAAAAGGTCGCGATGCCTTCGCTCAACCAAAATGGGTAATCACCTAGCCGTCGCTGCAAACCAGTATTGAACGCGATTTGATGGCAAGCTTCGTGCAGAATAGTTGCCACTTGACGCTCCGCCTGAGGCCTTGAAAAAATCTCGGTAATGAGTTCTTCGCGTTGGACTTGAGCCCCTGGTGGCAACATCCCTTCGATTCCGGTCAGGTCAAACGTCGCCAATCGGTTCGTGGTTTGGGTGTAATAACCAAACGTGTTTTCCCCCCCTCGAAAATCCCGTTTCGAGTACTCAACGTAGTCGTCTTGATGGCTGAATATCAACGCGACCATTGGGAAGCGTGGGGTCTCAAGCTCAATCCCTTTTTCCTTCCAAAAGCGGACCATCCCTTTGTACATTCGCTCGTAGAGGTTAGCGTTCCATCGAGCGTATACATCCGTTGTGTCGTAGCAGACCACAAAGTGTTCCGTGACGATGGATTTAGCCCCCTGTGGCATCAGGGCTAAACTTTTTTCGGCGAGCTCCCTGGGCGGAGTTGGTTTCATCGGCCCCTCCAATTCGACAATGGATTGGATGCCTTGGATCGAGCGATCGGGCGCCGTCGACAAATCGGAGGGCTTCGAGCTTTTTGGGGCCGCGGGAACGGTGAGCAGTTCTCCGTCTTCGTTGAGGAGCAACATCCCGTACTTCGCGTTTTGAACAACCAGCTCACCGACAATCGGTTCGAGTTCGGTCGCACGAAAACGGACTTCGATCAAGCGTGTGGAATCCGAGTTCGCTGTAGTGCCCTCGGCTAGATCGGTCTGCCCGACCGCTATCGGAAGTACCGTAGCCAGGAACGCTATGAATCCTGCAAACCTCTGAAGCCTTTGGATCAACGTGAGTAACAACATCGTCTCAGACCGCCTGTCGCTTGGTTGCCAAAACCTACCTGGGCTCCAAAATATGCCGCCATTCGATCCGCAGACCTAACCCATCCCACCGAACACTACACCGTAGAAACGGTTCGGGAATCTATTCATCACCCCCTGCAGCTCCCTTTTTCCGAAAAACGGCGACCACATCCTCTACCGGGACCACATACAGTTGGTTGTCGGGTTCAAAGTCGACGGGAATCGCATTTTTTGGATGGAAGATGATTTTATCGTACTGCCTCAACGGCATGTCCTCGTCGTGCTCGACTTGACGGCTGATGGTGACGATCCTACCAGTGATCGTGGGGATCTCCGCCACGTCAGGTAGGGCAATTCCCCCTTTGGTTTCGCGTTTGGGCTCATCCTTAAGAACCAATACCCGGGCACCGACCGGCTCGATGGTCTCAAATTGCGTCTTTTTTGCCATGGGAATCCAAAAACGAGGGAATGATTCGAAAGTGATAAAATCCGACACCGCGAAAAACCAATACCGATAGAAACCGTGTCAGGACCCTCACAGGACGATGGCTCCGACAGTTGTGCCTCAGCAATCGAGCGTGGCCAACCGAACAAGTGCCCCCCTGACCGAGGCCCGCCGAAAGCTACAACCGACCACACAAGCCCGGAATGC
>VGZN01000172.1 GCA_016872635.1 Planctomycetota bacterium
GCTCACCATTGATCAGGCTATCACGCCGGAGATCCTTCCTCAGGTTAGTAATCGGATCGTAGCAACGACCACGCTTGCGCCGAGCCATTTTCACTACTCCCCGCTCTGTCAGCCTCGCCGTTTCAACGGTGGCTGGAATCCGTATCTCATCGAGTGCAGCAAATAAGGGTCTTCCCCACTCTGTCCGACCGTACAGATCCAGTCTTGATGTCCAGTCGTTGCGGTCACAGATACTAGTCCATCGTTCATAACGATCCCAAAGCCACGCAGCTGGAATTACCACCTGGATCAACTTAGATGGCACCTCAGATCCATCAAACTTGTCGTGGCCATCCGCCTCATCCTCGGGGATACCATTATATGTTGGCGCTTTTTTGGGTCTTGAAATGTTGAATCTGTAACTCTTACATCGCACCGTTTCAGCATAGTTGGAGTGCTTTCTAATGGGTGTAGCTACAGCCTTGAGAATGTCCCTCAGTTTGCGTCTAAAAGTACTCGTGTACAGCTCATCCAGCAATTTCTGCGAGATGGAGAACTCCCCATCATCCTTATATTTTCGCCAAAGGATCGCTAGCTCGTATAGCAGATTGTCTCGGTGCTTTTTGCTTCTATTGGCATGTTCCGCCAACGCACGGGGGATAGTCGTGCTTAAGTCGCTTTTTTTAGCGTCGAGGAACTTAATCGGCGCATGACGAGTATCGTTGTCTGTGTTATAATCTTGAGCACGGTCCCCACCGTATACAAGATCTCGGGATGTTTGGCTCATGAGCTAACCTCCCGATTTTCTTTTTCAACTAACATGATGTCGTTTCCTTTCAGTATGGAGTTTTCTGTCGAGAGGAACACAACCAGTGGATTCTGGTGGTCTACCTCTTCTTTCTTTTTTGCCCAAAACTCTATGATTCGATTCTTTATGACTCGATGCGGCATTTGCCTTGGAAAGTGACTACCAAAGCGAAACACTCTGAACCAATCTCACCAATCGGTTTTGCTCCGATCGGTTTGGTTTGCATGCTGCGTAGTCGTCGATTGCCATCACCAGCTTGTCCCTGTGCTGATGCACCAATTTCTTGGTCATCGCAGCTGTCTCCTCTGGTGTCAGCTCCGGTCGATAATTCTTCTTTATGACAGCGTTGCCTGATTTCTTGCCGTCACCGACGGACGCTGGCTGCTCTAAAAGTGGTAACGTTTCCACTTCCCGCAGAGCCTCTGCTGCGGATACTGCTTCCAACGCTGCTGGTAACGTTTCCACCCCACCCAAGGACTCTTCCGGCAGGGAACTTGGCATTGACTCAACTGGTAACGTTTCCACATTCAGTTCGCGGCGCACTTTTGCTACGAAGGGGTGCGTCGTCCCTGTAAGCTTCGCGATCTGTCGGTCAGACTCGTTTGGCCATCGCTCGATGGCAACCTCGACCGAGCGCCGTTTATCTGCTTGCGTCCGTCTCAGGCCGTGCGTTTGGTTCGCAGCGAGTGCATGCTGGAGTGCCAATTCGGTTATGTCGTGATTCGCTTGATCAACCTCAACACGTTCACAAGGAATTGACTGCAGCGACTTGCGAAGTTCAGCAGGGGTCTCTCCGTCAGCGATCACTCGTCGAGACGCCTCAATCCGGTGAAATCCGTCCACGAGGACGTGCCGTACGACCTTGATTGGCGGAAACGGCCAACCCCCCGCCTGCAGTATCGCGCTTGCGTAATCGGTGATTGCATCCTCATTCATCACTGCGCGCATTTGGTAGCGCAAATTAACTACAAGCGACGAACGTGGTATCAAGTGGTCATTATGCATTTAATTCGTTATTCCGAGTTTTTTGGTATGTGGAAACTATTTACGATTGATTGTTTTGGTCTTGTTTAAAAATGCACTGCACCGCGTCGTTGCGATGCAGCGCAAAGAACTCGAAACATCCTTAGCTTTATTTGCGAAGGTTGCGAGCGTTTTCCGCCTCTGCACATTCATCGATGGCTTCTTGATCGGTAATAGGTGTGGCCCAAATATTTAGAAAGCAGGCATCTATTTCCGCTCTTGTAACTCGATATAACTCGCCATCGACTCGTACGTATGGTCCCATGAGTTCAACGCCGCTGGTCCTTGTTCTCCGATGGCGGGTTTTTTTGCGGAAACTTGCCGCCGATGCTTCGGCGTGTCAGTTTTAGCCTCATCAGTGCTGGCCCAACCAGCAGACGCCCGAAGGCGTTTCGGCTTTCGCGGGGGGAAGGTCAGATGCCAGCCTCTGTCGCCTCACGCTCGGCCCGGCTGATCTCTCGTTCGCGCTGACGCGGTGTCAGTGATGGAGGTGTATTGCCGTCGGACGCTGATGTGCTTTGTTGCGCGAATCTTTGAATTGATTCGAGGGTGGTAAATCGGCGACCACCAACAAGAAAACTCTCAAGTTTTCCGGCGCGAGTGCCGTTCAGAACCCATCGCCAAACTGTGGCTTTTGACGGGCGTCCTGGAATGTGTTTGGACGCCTCAGCGATCGGAATGACAGTCTCGCTCGCAATGTCGATCATTTTTTGCTCCAAAGAAAAAGGCTACTAATCACTGATGATCAATAGCCAAATTATGGAGAAATTGATGTATCTCGATAACCGAGACACAATAGAGACATCATAGAGTTGTCATAGAGGTTCCCAGACGAACCCTTCTCCTTTGCCGTCGCTTCGAAACCGGATCTGCAAAAGACCTGTGTTCAACGAATCAATGGTGGCGTGATGCTTCTGACTGTTTGGTGACAATGGACTATCAACCCGCGTTGGCCAACCTTCCTCCTCAAAGGTGTCCAGAACCCGAACTACATTCTTTGCAACACCAATGCGCAGAATCTTCCTGATGACTACGCCGTCGAAGCTCAATTCACCTTTGATGCAGTCCCACGATGGTTTTCTTTGGGGTTGGGGTGGCGTTCTCCCTGTTTCCGACTCGTCGTCAAATATTCTCTTCACTACTTTGGCTTGTTCACGTTCAGCTTTGCGAAACGTCGAAGCCGCCGCCCACTCACGATGGATCCATGCGCTTAGGCTGTAATCTTGATCACTGCTTTCGAGGACCCTTTTTATCGGATATTTCTTTTCCAATTGAGACAAAGTATCGCGAAGTTGTTCCGGCGATAAACCATGCAAACCTTCAATCCCTAAATTAGCGTTCAAGCTGGTTGCGATGTGCATGAAGGCCCTAGTCAACCGTCCAAAAGCCGCCTCGTGCGCAGTTGCACATCCTCCAAAAACTGGACGAGCGCTCTCACTGGCAGATGCCAGGGCTAGCTGATCGAATATCGGAAAATGCCGCAGAGACTCGGTAGAGCTTAAATCCATGCCCATTGGCAGAATCCTAATCAAACTACCAAAGATCGATTGTGCCTTTTCGATTACATCTAAATGAAGAGCGGCGCTATCAACGTCGTAATCGTCTTCTTGAGACCGGTGCGCCCATCGCTCCAAGTCCGATGCTGCGGCGATGCAATCAAGCGCTATAGCACGCATGCTATCAAAGTCGAAATCCTGCATTTCGCGTCACTTTCTGATCGTTCCCCCGAAAGAAATTAAATGCGGCAGCCAGTCAGGTTGCTGGTGTTCGGTTGGCCGACCTAGCCGCAGGGGCTTTATTTTACCGCGATGTGTGTTTGTTGCCAGTTTGCCAAATAGGGTATATCCGATAGCTACATGGCACCTTGTTAGGGTAAATGGGCCGAACGACGAGACGACCTACAGATGCGCGGAAAACTTACTGGCTGCCGCCACTTAAACCGCAGTTGATTTGATAGTTTGCGGGCATGTCAGATGCCGAGTGTATCGGGATTTCGCTGTGTCTTATAGAAGATATTCCTCCGCTGACTTTTTCGGTTGCGGTAGACGAGCAATGATGATGCCCGTTTACCTCTACGAAACGACGAATAAGCGGATTTCACCGTCGAATCAACCCAAGATAGAAACCATCGTACCAATCGATCACTTATAAATAATCGCCCTGATTTTTGGGTGTTTCTTCAGGTCTCCGTGGTTTGCAAGCTCACAGAGTTTGGCGACAAGCGTAACTTCTCCCGAGTCATCCTTGCCTTCTGGTGGTGTATATAACCAAAGGTGTTCACAATCTATCAAGATGCAGCGATCTGCTGTGTTTTTTGAACGTGAGCGAACTGTGATATTTGCGTTGCAGTACTTCTTGAGTTGCAGCTCTAACTCATCGTCAAAATCCGCTCGTATCTTTACCTCTACCGGGATGATGCTCTCGTCGAGTTGCAAAGCGTAATCGATGCGACCATCACCGTAGTCAGGATGGCTTGATTCTACCTCCTTTAAGCATAAACCGTTCTCTCCAACCAGTTCATTCAGTATTCCGTCGACGAGGTATTCACGAACCTGTATCTCGAAAGTGAAAGGGATTTTTGAATCTTTTGCGACATTTCTCCAGCCACCCGCCTTCGCCATCTCCGCAATATCGACATCTCTGTGTGTTTTCCTGTTTAGAAACGACAGTTCTGGATTCGTTGCCGTTGCTACTATCCGAAGCTCGTTGAAGCTCGCTGCCGTCAATGGCGTGATGGTTCGTCCATCTGTGGCAACAAACTGCTTGAAGTTATCGTACGCAATTGGATGGTCTAAAACGTATACATCGCTGTAAGCACAGTAGTGATTTGCACGCCAATGCTGTCCGTAGTAATCCCCCGAGGTGCGAAAACCACCACTTGCAATTCCTACAGCAAAGATGGTTCCCGCATACCGCGTCGAAAAAAAGAACGCTCTCTCCAATAGTTTGAGGTATGACTCTTGTTCCTGCCTCGATAGTAAGTGCAAGTCTTTCGCTGAGGGATCATCAGAAGGAAGCTCCCCCGAAGTCATAAACTTATTGAGCATTGCGTACATCTTCTTCGAAGTCGCGAGTGCATTTTTCGTATAGTAGAAAAACGAGACATCACCCTCTACAAACCAATGGGGAGCACTCCATCCCAAAAGAACCCCTCCTTTTAGTGGCAACAGATTGTTCGACCTCGAGTCAGGAGATTCGAAAAACAAATCAGTATTCAGCGCGTACATTGGAGTCTGATACTGTTCTAGTCGATGATCGACCATCAATCGCATCTTTTCCCATGTATCTGGAAACGTAATGGAATTGAGACAGCTTTGGCAACGCTGGTCGATCTGATCTGTTTCCATGGTCGGACTCTCCATAAGATGTACTTTGATCCTGCTACTTCGATTAAGGGTGACGGCACGGTGCTTTCGACTGCGAATCCCAAGGTTCAGTATAGCCTGAGACGATCACATAATGGACTTGGGTAAGCGAATGAGACAGGTCGATACGCAATGCATCTACGATGGAACCATCAAAACACCAGTATTCCTGATGATCAAACGCCCACTGTAAATACGTCAGCGGGGACGGCGAAGAACAATTGTACGTAAAACCGACACGGCATAACGACCAAAAGAATCACTTGATGCAAGTGAGACGAAGTCAGATGCCGATGTAACAATCACACTTCGTGCATCCACTTCGATTACCCCACCACGAAATCATCTGTGTCATTGAGCGCCCAAAGGGTACCAGCGAAAGGCGCCTGAAAGGATACCAGTTGTAGCAAGGAATCACGGAGCTTATCGATAGAGCTTTTGTCCTATCGAGGAGCTACCGTGGCGAATCAACTGGCGATGGATAAAGTACAGGCAGTCAAGCACTTAGCTCAATCAGGTTTCTCGGAACGCCGTATCGCCGAACAGCTTGGTATATCTCGAAAGGCAGTACGGCACCATTTGGGTCGTAACCGCCCAAAGGATACCAAGGCGCCCACCGGGTCGACCTGTTCAAAAGATACCAAGGCGCCCACCGGGTCCGATAGCCATAAAGCGATTACCAGTGAGGCTCCAAGCGGAGCATCTAACAGACCGATTTCAAGCAGCCAATGTGAGCCGTTTCGAGAGGCGATTCTCGACATGCTTGAGCGTGGGCTGACCGCTCAACGAATCTATCAAGATCTTCAATCAGAGTTTGGCTTTGTCGCCAAGTATCATTCGGTGCGTCGCTATGTTGCGAGACTGAGCGAGTCGACCGAACCACCTTTCCGAAGGCTGGAGTGCGAGCCAGGTACTCAGATGCAAGTCGATTTCGGGACTGGTGCAAGATGTAAGAACCACGAAGGCAAGCTCATTAAGACTTACGTCTTTCGAGCCATCTTAAGCCACTCACGCAAGGGATACTCTGAAGCGGTCACGCAGATGACTGTCGAGAGATTCATTCAGGTTCTCGAGAATGCCTTCTGGCGACTCGGTGGCGTGCCAAAGGTCGTCATCTTTGACAACGGCTCATGTGCTGTAAAACATGCAGATTGGTATGACGCAGAACTTCATCCCAAGATAAACGATTTCTGTAAGCACTACCAATTTGCATTGGTGCCGACACGCCCGAGAACCCCACGGCACAAGGGAAAGATCGAGCGTGGAATTGGATACGTCAAGAACAACGCCCTCAAGAGCAAGGTCTTTGAGTCACTCGCGGCTCAGAACGAGCACTTGGATCATTGGGAATCTTCGGTCGCCGACACTCGGATTCACGGTACAACCAAGAAGCATGTTGGGCAGGTCTTCCAGCAGATAGAACGCGCTGCTCTCCAGCCTTTACCTCAATCGCGATTTCCATTCTACGAAGAGGGGCGTCGCAGAGTATCTCGAGATGGCCATGTCGCCGTCAAACACTCATTCTATTCCGCACCACCCGAGTATCTGGGGCGCGAAGTCTGGGTTCGATGGAACAGCAAGATACTTCGCATCCTTAATGATCGCATGGAAGTAATCGCAACTCATTGCACTCGAGAGCGTGGACGATTCAGCACGCTCGACGAACACATCGTCCCCGAAAAGATCCATGGCATTGAGAAAGGTTTGCAATATCTCTTGCGAAAAGTGCGATTTTTGGGTGCATCGGCAACTCGTTGGGCCGAGCTCTTGATCGAAGAGCGCGGAGTCCAAGCCGCTCGCTCGTTACAGGGGCTGCTAAGTCTTAGCAAGAAGTTTTCATGTGATGACATGAACCGCGCCTGCGACTTGGCATGGCGGAGCAAAGCGACCAATTATCGCGCGATCAAACGCATCCTCGAGAACCGATGCGCAGATTCTCAGCTGACATTGGACTTCATCGAGGAGCATCCAATCATTCGGCCCGTATCGGAATACGGGCAGTTCATTCAACGAGCAATTCAAGGAAGTTAAGAACATGTCCGACGCAATCAGCCCCCTATTAACCAAGCTTAGGCTTTCAGGTCTGGGTGCATCGTTAGAAGTACGCCTGCACGAAGCCGCTTCCAGCGGCTTGACGCACCGCGAATTCTTGGAGCTTGTACTTCAAGACGAGTTGATGATACGCAACGACCGCTTGATCCAACGAAGGATCAATGCTGCAGGGTTTCGCGACATTCGTAGACTGGAAGACTTTGATTTCAGCTTCAATACATCGATCAAGAAGAACAAGATCTTTGACTTGGCTACTTGCAAGTTCATTCGAGAGAAACGCGATGCGTTGTTTCTAGGACCGCCTGGGACAGGCAAAAGCCATTTGGCACAAGCGATTGGCTTGGCAGCTGTCCGATCGGGGCTCATGGTCTACTATCGATCGATCTTCGACGTCGTTCGAGACTTCTTGCACGACGAGGCTATGGAAGGACACGATCGCATCCTTCAAAGGTATCTCAAACCAGACCTCTTGATCATTGACGACATGGGCATGAAGCAACTGCCGAAGCGTTCCGGTGAATATCTCTTCGAGATCATTATGCGTCGCCACGAAGTCCGTTCGACAATTATGACCAGCAACCGACCACTTGAAGAATGGGGAAAGCTGATCGGCGACGTGCCAGCGGCGACTGCGATCTTGGATAGGTTCTTGCATCATGCCGAAGTAGTCCAAATTACTGGCCGAAGCTACCGCCTAGAAAAAGCTCCAAAATCTTCAAAAGGTACCAAAGCGCTCACCGGGTCCGATGCCGAAGAACAATAGGCCAAAGGATACCAAATCAAACAAAGTTTCAACCACTCAACGAAACTGGTACCTTTTGAGGCGCCCATGAGTGGTATCTTTTCAGGCGCTCAATGACATACTGATGCCAATGTTGAGGCCCCAAAAACGTAATTTCCTTCCGGTACACTTCAAGATTGGAAGCAATTATCTCACGGCATATGTCGCCAACCGTCTTGTTATAGTAGCCGTCACCATCGCCCCAATTGATCGTCATAGAGTAACGCTTGTCATCCAATGCGTCTATCAAATACGGCCGGGCTTCCGCGATGTCGCGATTGAGGGCTCGTCTAGCATCGTCCACACGCTCCTGAGATGTGACATCATAGTTTGCAGGGAAACGAACCCTGTGTGGTTTACCATTGATGTGTGTGTCGGGTTTGGCATTTGGGCTAACAAGTTCTTCAATCAACGCATTGTATCTCACTGTTGTATCATTTGGTTTTGCCTTGTCTTGCGACAAACAGTTTTGTACGTGGACGCACAAAGCCACAGTTGCGAATGCGAGGAGAGCTAGCAATTTGGTCGTCATGATAGTCTTTCGCAGAACGCTACCGTTCACCTAGCCGCCGGTGAACGGTTTCCATTGGACAAACGCACCTTCGGCGGCTTAGGTGCAACGGTTTGTTATCCCACGGTGTTGACGGAGACGTCGAACCCGCCAATGGGATTGCATTCATTGTCTCGTACATCAATATAGCAATGTTCGACCGTGTAACATCCACCGTTTTCGATGATGTGAAGCAATGGTTCATATGGCGACGGGAGTGTTGCAGTTGCAGGATGGGCGACGAAATTTGCATGCATTCGGCGAGTGATAAGGTAATGCGTATCGTCGGTCGCGGTCGCGTTCGAGTATTGTTCAGGGGATTTGAAGTCAGCGTCCAAAAGCCTCACGAGATCACAGAATCGCCGCGGCTTAATTCGAAGATGGTCGGCCGCGGTTCGCCAACGGTCGCGAAACAACACCGCTGTTTCGAGAAATTGTTCGCGAGTCCAAGTCATGGCATCACTGCGGTCTGATTGGGATAACGCTACCCATCACCCAGCGGCGGGGTGATGGTTTCCACGATAGCGCACCCGAACGCCGCTTGGGTGCATGGGTTTGTTATGCAATGGTAAGTATTGAATTGATTGGTGGTGGCCCAGGTGACGGCGAGGAGTTTGATGTGCCCAGTCTTGAGCAACAGACCAAACTACAAGAAAAGCGATACGGGGACGGCTTTTTCTGGGTTTACCTATACGGTTGCAATCCAGACGGATCGGACCCGCATATTTACGTTGAAGGGCATCCGCACGACGAGCCAGATTTTATTCCGCCGAAGGTGCTGGAGTTGTGGTACACGCAGCAAATACCGTTGTCGGATTTGCAGTAAGTGAATTGCATAACGGCAACCGTCACCGAGCATCCGCCAGTGAGGTCTCTAAAGTTAAAAACGCCCGATCGGATGCTTCGGTGCACGGTTTTGTTATTGCGTATTTGGAG
>VGZN01000173.1 GCA_016872635.1 Planctomycetota bacterium
TCCGCTCGTTTCTTTCCGGAAAATCAAGGATTACAAGCCTTTCGCCGGGTCCAGCATTGCCAGGAGCATGGAATTAGTCCCATGGCTCCTGACCCTGCCTGACCCGGGCGTCCGCATCACGCCAGCGGATCGATGGTCACCCGTGCCGGCCACTGGTAGATCGCGGCCTTGGGTTTGTCCAACAAATAGTCTGTCAGGGCACGGCATGCGTCATCAATCGCGATCTCCCCGGCCTGCTTGGGCTTGTTCTCGATTCTGTCGCATGGCAATGCAACCATGCCTTCCATGGGCGCGCATGGCCTGTGGAAGGTGAAGCCTTCGGCACCCAACAACTCTGCCCATAGGCCTTCCTCAAACAGGTGATATCCCAGTACTTTTAGGTGTCCATCAATTATCATGTGGTGAAGCACTTGCCCTTTCAGTTGGTAGTACCGTTCCTTCCAGGACTTGTAGTAGCTGGCAAGGAAATACTCCCCTGCCATGTAATTGGCCTGGGCCAAGTCGCGGCATCGCTTTGCGCGACGGTTGATTGACCAAAGCGCATCCTGAATGGAGGATCTGCTTGGTTGGAAAGAGGGGCCATCGAAACCTAACTCAGAGTCAGATTCCGCCGGCTTGAATATCCCCAGTTGGATTGCGTCATCGACGAACAGCGTTATTTTCTGGCTGTAAGTTAGGCCTTGAGAGAGATTGCATTTTCGGTATTCGGCCTCGATCCAGTCGGAGGCAAAGGGGCCTCCCTCATCACCTGTCTCTATGCAAGGACCGTCCTCGTCCATGGATGGAATACCTGCTGCAAGGTCGATTGACTGGGTATTGTTTCGATCATCCCACTCCAAGTAGACACGCGATGGCGCCCAGCAGTGTGTCAACCCGTAAACAGTGCCTGTTTGTAACTGTATTCCCATGATAAACTCCTCATGCATCGCTAACAGTCGGTGTTTGTTGGGGACCGGCCGCTCATCAAGATCAATGCCTCTGGCAATCAATGCACCATTTTTTGGTCAACAATCTTGGGCGATTGAAACACCAATAGGTGGCAATGATTCAGCCCTCATTTTCATGGCTCCTTCAATCTGGACGAACCCTTCAACCGTGGCAATTCCAAGGGGCTCGAATTGTGCCTGGCAAGAGGCTGCAGCAACCAATTCCTTGGCAACCAGTCCAACAACCGAATCGGGCATCAGGACCACCATCTGGCCCCGCGAACGGAACACCTCATTGGTCAGATGCTGTATGTTCGTGCCCAAGATGCGGAGGCAGATAGCCTGGTCAGGTTGCTTGAGTTCGGCCAATTTTGCGCCAGTTACATGTTCGGCTTGCAAAAACGGCATGCTCTCGTCGAGATACCTACCATAGTCGGGAGTTACTTTTACAAATACCTCGGGAATAATGGCTTCCTTGGAGACCTGAAATAGACCGTCATTCCTTACGACATCACTATACATGGCGCCGAACTCAGCTTGTGACAGAAAGGATGCGTTCCTTGTTTCCTTCATATCTATGATGCGATCAAACTTGAGGTGCATGGAATTGGGCACCCCTTCCTGGTTTCTCCATGGCTTTGACTTGCTTCCCTTTTCTGGCAGCGCTCCATGCAAATAAACGGCGCCATTCTTGTATGACGCGACTACTGCGACGATGTCTACAAGGTGCCAAGCAGGCCTTGATGTCCTTTTTGGCTGGTAGAAAACTGAAAGCAAATTTCCCTTCAAATAACAGGACTTTATTACTTTCATGAAGCGGTTTGCCGTTTCGGCGCATCTAGTTGTAGGCCTTCCTTCAAACTTGAGGACAACCAGGTCCCTCAGCCTCCTTCCCGAGGCCCTGTCCCGAATAGTCATGGGATCGACCTTGACGCCAGTCGTGGGACTCTTGATGCCGAACTTTGCCTCCAGTTTTTCCTCGATCGCCAGGATGTCATGGCATGTCGGAAGGTTCAAGTATTCGATGACGTTGCGGTATTCGATAAACATGTCGTAGACGGACTGCCCTATTGGGTATGGCAGGTCATCGTCATGGTATTCCTTGAGGAGGCCGTATCTCAGTGTTTGGCCGGATACATCGGTAGGCCACTTCTTCATTTCGAGGTTGGCTTCGATTACATTGATGCCGTCGTACAAAACTGGTAGGCAATCGATGATCTCATGGGCGCGCTTAAGAAGACCCCTTAGCACACATGTTAGCCGCATGGAAAAAGCTTGGTGTGTCAGGCTGTCAGGGCAATCAATTAGGAAGTTGTTTCGTTCTTCGTAGAGATCGCGCCTTGAAAGCCATTGGCTTGGATGCTTTCCAACCGTCCTGTTAAGGATTTGCATAAGTCGGCGTTGATTGGTATCGAGCATGGTCATCCTCCTGCGATGTTGGCCTTGGTGTGGGGCGGCAAATGAATTCGATGTGTAAGCAACGAAATTCGATGAAGAATTCGTTGGCTTTCTTTGTGGGTAGGTCACGAGACGAACATGAAGTTGGCAACCGGAACGCCCCAAGCCACGACAGGGATGCCGGGCGGAGGACCAAAGATGATAAGCTTGGCCGTCTCAATACCGCCAATGGTCTCGTATCCAACGATAGCGGCGATGAGCACATCCGACCTTGAGAACACCATCCTCCTCTCCCCCATCCAGCCGCCGAATGGCTTGACTACCTTGATCAACCGCCCAAGAAACTTTTCGTGGTTTTTGTCCTTAGGTTCTTGAGGCTTGGGTGTTGGTTCATCCATGGGTCCCTGGGCCTGCGCATCATCCATGTGTTCGCCTCCCGTTCAGTAGCGTCCAGTAGCGTCGGAACAAGGCGATTCTTCCAGGTGGGGTGCAGGAAGTGCCTTCAGGTTGTTTTTTCGCGTGAATTCAACAGGTTTGAAGCCGATGGTGGGGGGGTGCCATCAGGGCATTTTTGGCTTCTTATTGGAAATCACGATCGGATTTTTGATCGGTCCCATTGATTGACCTTATAATGCCGGATCGCACATCATGGATTTCAACTCGCCGGGAATCTTGGCGAGCGATGAAGTGTTGTGAAATGCCGTTTGCCATGTCCATCGCCTAACCGCGCGGCAGTGGCTAACCACTTATGAGAGGATATGTGATGCTAGACAGGAGGTTCTCCTCTGGACTCAACCGGGGAATGATCGATGACTGCACGCTGATAATTGACTTTTTCCAGAAGTCGATTGGCATGCCATACAATTCCTTGCCGACCTATCGCGATATGTACGACCAAAGGGACAACCTGTTCGGAGGCACGGACAAGAGTCCTACATTTGATGCATTTCGCGCCAAGATTAGGCATAGGTTGGAAAAAATAGTCGGTAACCCCCAAATTTTTGATGTGGGCCTCTTCTCTTGGGATGGCTCCAAGAAAACTTACCTGGCGAATCAACCAGGCGGGGAGGAAAAGGCAAGCTCAGCACTGAGGTTCGGAGTCGATCGGGCCCTCAACAAGGCCAAGGTTCCCGAGTTGATTGGCCAGCAAGCCCTGGCCACCCTCACATGCTTCCTCGCGATCCAGCAAGATGTCTGCATGCCATCGATTTCGGACCTACCCGAAATTATTGAGACCCTCGAAGATTATTTCTATATTTCCGACTCCGAAAAGGGAGCCGGGAACCCGTATCTTTCCTCTAGGCAGGGAACCGACAGGAAGCCGGTAGAATTCCTCCTGTTTCGTCCGGATGGCCGGTCAAGGGCTAGGGAGTTGGAACAGGATGAGGCATTCGATTATCGCAGGAAAACTTGGTACCAGCAGTACTTTGAGACGGCCCTCAACTGTTTCCTGCAAAAGGACATGCTCAGGATTCACTACCGGCCAGCAAGCGGGGACGCCAAGACGAGCATATTTGACCCGATCATCTGCACGGTCCTGATGAAAAACGGGGCCGTTTACCTCATTGGCGTGCTTTGGGATGAGGGCGCGGGCAAATACATCCTCAATGACGAAAAGAAGTTTTTCAAAATCCAAACATACAAGATGGACAGGATATTGGAATGTGTGCCCGCAGGCATCAAGTCCAGCCTAAAAGATGAGGAAGTGCGGAGGATTTCGAGCCAGGTCACGACAAATGACGGGGCATATTTTGTTCCGCCTGAAAGGCGGATAGATGCCGTCATCAAGGTCTCGCCCCTATATTCCTACTATGAAGAATCGACTCCTTTTAATTCCGACAGCGCAGGGGAAAGGTTGCCGCCAGACAAACTTGCCAAACTTGGCCAGCCACCGGGGGCCAGGTGCTACCTGATCAAGCAAACAAGTGTCGAACACCTGACGAACGAGGTGGCCAAGGCGCGGGGGAACATCGTGGTGATCGCCCCATCCAGCGTCGTTGAGGAGGTCAGGAAAGACCTGAACATCCTGCTGGCATGCCAATCAGCTTGCGAACCCAAGGGCGTTGCGAATGTCACGCAGCCAGGCTACAGGCGCATGCCCAATGCCGATTCCCATTGCAAGATTGGGCCCTTGCCTGACTCGATACCCGAGGAGGTGGGATAAGATGCGCGAAAAAGCCTCGTACGATAGGGACACGCGGATTTCACGGGCGTTGCGCGATGTCCTTCCCAAATATGACATCAAGGAAGTAATCGAAACAAGGGGATCGGTTTCCGATCTTGTCAAATTCCGCGTCAAGTCGAAGGTGCCGGAGAAGGCGCTGAGCGACTACGAAGTCGTCGTGTCTCGTGAATGGAAGGTGCCGCCGTCGTGCAATTGTCCCGATGGCGCCAGGCGCGCAAGCGTTGCCGGGTACTGCAAGCACACGATTGCGGTCCTCCTCACGAACAGCGAGTTGTCATGCCAGATGATCGAACTCTACCTGAGGGATAATTAATGGCAAAGAAGAAGGAATCCGTGGTGTTGGCGCCCGAGGAACCGGGACTTAACTGGACCGATACCAAGAACCTCGTCAGGCCAATGTTGGAGGCTGGAATCAGCGTGCTGGTGAAGGGGCATCCTGGCATCGGCAAGAGTGCCATGGCCGCCAAGTTGGCTGAGGAAATGAAGCTGGAGTTGGTGGACATCCGGCTGGCCCAGCGGGATCCGGCCGATGTCGCCGGGGTCTATTTCCCAGACGACAAGAGGACGCAACTCAACCTGCTTGCACCCGACTGGGTCGCCAAGGCGGTGTCGAAACCCGTTTTGGTCTTCTTGGACGAAATCAACGCGGCGGTGACCAAGCTTCATCAGGCAGCTGCCTACCAAATTGTGCTCGAACACCGGGTGGGCCCCTTCCAGTTCCATAAGGGCACCGTTGTCCTGGCGGCTGGCAACCTTGAGGAAGACAATGCAATCGTTACTCCACTGAGCTCGGCGCTCAGCAACCGATTTGCCCACTTCCGTCTCCGAGTTGACACAAAGTCATGGGTGGAATGGGGATCAGACAACGGCATCGATGGCAGGATCCTCGGCTTCATTTCGGCCCGAGGGGCGGAATTGCTGTACCAGAACACGGGCGAAGATGCGTTTCCTTCCCCTCGCACCTGGGAAATGGCGGCCAGGGTGATCGGCAACGCTGAACCCGGGCAAGTTCGCCGCATCCTTGCTTCCTGCGTGGGTGTCGCGGCAGCGATCGATTTTGAATCATGGTTGGCAATCTATGGGCGGGTCGATCCTGCGGCGATTGTCCGCCGCGGTCAGAAAATTGACTTTGGTAAGGGGGATGGACTTGAACCAAGTTTCAGGTACGCCGCCATATTTGCCGTCGCCAGTTGGGTTGTCGAGCAAAGCGACCTCGGCGCCAAGGAGATCGACAACCTCGTTGCGTTCCTTGCTTCCCGCGGACTTGATCCCGAGTACCAACTGCTGTGCCTTCGGCGCCTTTGGCGCCTGAGCTGGCTGCCTGCCAAACTCAGGGCGTGCCATGCTTACCGGAAATTGGCGGGTGACTTGGTTGCCATCCGAAGCGCGGGATACAACCGGTGAAAGAAACCCCTGATGATCCAACTGACGCCGAGTTGAGGCGCATCTCTGCCATCCGCATGGCATTGATCGAGGGGCATCCATTCTGGGGTTACCTACTGATGCAATGCCGGATCGTTCCGGCCCCAGGCCTGGGCGCCATCGCCGCCACCGACTGCAGGCGGAACATCTATTTTGATCCTGAATTAACGGCCATGCTCCGGGTCGCGGAACTGGGATTCGTGCTCCTGCACGAGGTCTGCCACCATGTGCAGGCTAGTTTCGCGAGGCAGGGAAACCGCGACCAGTTCCTTTGGAATTGCGCGACCGACTACGCGATCAACCGGATCGTCGCCGACATCCCCGACCCATCCGGAATCTCCCACCGCATTTATTCCCCGCCTTCAGGCATCCTCCTCGACCGCTCCAAGGACCACATGGTGGCCGAGTCGATCTACGAGGAATTGCTGGTTGACGGGAACTTTAAGACGCGAAGGAAAACCGTCGTTCGGGTCAGCATCAAACTTCCGGCCACGAACGCCAACCCCTCGGGTGGCGCCGATGCCGATGATGGCGGCAAGCCAAGCCCAGGCGCGGGGAACAAAAGAAAGCCGTCGTCTGATGATGCCAAGGCAGGTGGAGGGCGCGAGGTCACGGTGGAGGACCATGGGGGAGGCATCGACATCCATTTGCCCGGTGACCTGACGGATGCCGAGCGCGAGGCCCTTGAAGACATGGTTCGGGCTGCAGTTGGGCATTGGCGCGCAAGCGACAAAAGGGGCAGCATCCCAGGTGAAATCGCCAGGAAATATGACTCGGCCAGGCCCCGGGTTAATTGGCGGCGGCAATTGCGCAACCATCTCAGGGCCTTCATCGGCCGCGAGGAATTCAGCCGCAGCCACCCAAACCGGCGCTGGTTGGGTGAGGGATTGGTGGTGCCCGGATGCCGGGATGAGAAAGTCGGGAGGGTAGTCGTGGCCCTCGACACCAGCGGCAGCATGTCTCAGGAACTCCTCGGGGAGGTCATTGCGGAAATCCGGCCCCTGATGGAGCAGGTTCTCGACCTCGACCTGATCGTTGCCGATGCCAAGGTCCACGAGGTGGTTTCGCTGGATGGACTGCCTTCATGGCTGAGGCGGGGGGCAGTGGCGGGGGGCGGGGGCACCAGCCATGTTCCCGTCTTCGACTGGATCGGGCGCAACGGCAACCGTCCCGACCTATTCATCGGCCTTACCGACTTGCACACGGAACTGCCAAGGCGACGCCCGGATTATCCGGTCTTGTGGGTCGTTCCCGAGAAACACGGGGAGGCCCGGTGGGGGACCGTGGTGGTTGCGTCATGAGCGAAGCCGTTTCACCAGCAGGTAAATCACAGATGTTGGAAATCGTTCTTGGCTCAGGCCCATCGGTCCTTGCGCCCCTCGGCATTGAACCCGCCCCATTGGAACCAATCGCCCCCGCGACGACCCCTTGGCTCGTCGTGCCCGACGAGAGGGCGCTGAGGAGGTTGCTTGCCCCCGATGGCCATGGGTGCATCGTCAGCCAAGCGAGGGTGCTCACGGTCGAGCGACTGCTGGCGGAATGCATGGGGTTCATCAGCATGCCCCCCCAGATGCCCACGGCCGTCGAGCGTTTCCTGTTGATGGGTTCGATCGCCAAGGCTGCGAACAAAGTCCCGAACTCCGGAATGATAGCGACGATGCTGGAGGTGGATCGGCTTGGGCACGAGGCCGTTGCGCCGACCTGGATGGCCTCCCTCATCGGGCGTTACCGCGAAGAATTGTCAAGCCGTGGAAAATGCTCGCACCGTGAAAGGCTTCGCCTTGTCTTGGAGGAACTTCGTTCAGGCCCTGGTTCCCTCCTTGTCCGGCACCTGCGCGCCATGGTTGGTTTCGTCAGGATAGAGGGCTTTGGTTTCATGGATGGCGACCTAGCCATGTTGGCCCAGGCCATGTCGGAAAATGTCCGTGTCGAGATCAGGATGGATCATCCAACCGACAAAACAGAGCTTGAATTACTTATATTGCATTTTTCTGATAGCTTAAAAATCGAGCCAAAGGGCCTTTGCGCGATTCCCGCGCCTGCGCCCCTTTATGCGGTCACTCCAAGCGTGGTTCGCCTCAGGCAATCATTCCAGCAGCCGCTTTGGGTGGCCTCCAAGGTGATGGACATCCTGAATGCCAGCGATCATTTTCCCTCGGTCGCCGTGGTGGTGCCTTCAAGCGCACATGCCGAGAAGGTGAGGCTGGCCCTGGAATTGGCCGGCATGCCAGTCAGTTGTCCTGCCGAGAGCACGATGCCTTGGGACACCCGTCCCGGACAGTTTGTCAATCGAATATTGGATTTTCCGGCCATGCCGTTCTTGGCCGACATCGACCGGATCGTGGGCGACCCGTGGGCCCGCGAATCGTTCAAGAACTTCTGGCTTTGGCCCACGCTACGACGGATCTGCGGCGAATACCGCACCGGATTGTCCCCGGATGGCTGGAAGGATTTCTTCATCTCAGCGTTGGAAAAATGGGCCGAAGACGACGGAACAAGCGAGGCTGAGGATGAAGGAAAGGACCTGGCCAAGCGCTCCATCAGTGCCGCGTTTGCGAGCCAGATGGAACTGGCCGAAACAGACCATGAAGCAAACCATCCTCGATCCGATGGCACGGGTGCGGCGGAAACCGAGGAACCCGCACAGGTGACTTCCAAGCATGGGAAGGCCGTCCAGATGGCGGCGCTTGCGGCTGACTTGGTCATGGTGATGGGGATGGCTGCCAGGGCTAAGGCAGATTTGCCTTCCAGCCCTGATGGACCAAGGGAACTCGCCAGAAGATTGGGCGCGCTGCTCGACCGGATCGGGATCAGCAAGCGACTGTCTGGGTTCCGCCGGGGCGCCTTGCCCGCCGGTGCCATGGAAACGGACCAAAAAGCGGCGGCCAAGATTCGCGAGGCACTCAAGGGATTGTTCAGGGCCGACATCTTGCCTGAAACCCTGGGGGCCGACCAGGCCATCAACCTGGCCATGGCCGCCCAAAGGGTCAGGCTGTCTCCCAAGGACAGCGGTTGCGTCCAGGTGCTTTCCCCGGCCATGGCTGCCGCCGAGTCGTTTGACCATGTCATCGTCATCGGACTTGAGTCCGGATGCTACGAGTCCTCGCTCCCTGACCAGGCCCTGTGCCCGCCCATCGAGCGCAAGCGGGTCAGGAACCAGTTGGCATCCCAGCTCAAGAGCACATGCCGTCAGGCCCGGAGGAACGCATGGCTCGTCTGGTCGGAGGCCGACAAGGAGCAAAAACAGGTCAAGGGTTGCTTCCTCGACGAAATCGAGGCAACCTTCGGAACCCGCAGGTTGCCTGAACTCGTTCCGGATGAAGTGGTCCTTCATCGCAAGCCCGTGGATTCATTCCGCGTCGAGAACGCCCGGGCCTGGTCCGAACGGCTTGATCGCCTCTCCCGGCATCTTGCCACATCTGCCAGCCTATCCGGTCGTCCAAGCTGGCTTCCAAGGGTGATGGAACTGGCATGGCCAAGCTCAAGGCATTTCTCGCCAACGCGTCTCCAGAACC
>VGZN01000174.1 GCA_016872635.1 Planctomycetota bacterium
TAGGACAAAAGCTCTATCGATAAGCTCCGTGATTCCTTGCTACAACTGGTATCCTTTCAGGCGCCTTTCGCTGGTACCCTTTGGGCGCTCAATGACACACAGGACCCACCGGAATATGTTTCATAGCAGTCAGGATGGTCGGATTTGAACCGACGGTCTCGTGCTCCCGAAGCACGCGGAGTAGCCAGACTTTCCCACACCCTGATAATTGAAGAGCGTCCAGCGAGAATCGAACTCGCAATTCCTCCTTGGCAAGGAGACGGGTTACCACTACACCATGGACGCCTTTTGTTGGCTCAACCAAATTGTCAAAGATCAAGAGCACCGAGTGAGAATCGAACTCACGCAGCCGCTTTACGAAAACGGTGTCATTCCACTAGACCATCAGTACTTATTCATTCAGTGGGATCGGTGGGCATCGAACCCACATCGGCCGGATTAAGAGTCCGGTGCATTACCTTGTCTGCCACAATCCCATTTGTGTTTTTGTCTTCCAAGTCGGCGTGGATGGAATCGAACCATCGGCTTGCGTCTTATAAGGACGCCGCTCTCACCACTGAGCTACACGCCGTGATGAGTGAGGCCGGTGGGATTCGAACCCACGCTCTGCGGATTAAAAGTCCGCTGTGCTGCCGCTACACCACAACCTCATGAACGGTTATGGCTATGCGTTTCAAGCGACTAAGTGACTGCATCGTGTTCTCCTTCATGTTGTTTTGTTCTTCAGTGGTAGCCCTGAGAATTGAACTCAGCGCGATCCGCTTATCAGACGGATTTGGGCTCCAGCCCTCGACTACCATTCCTTCAGTCGGGTGTGTCGGAATCGAACCGCTCTCGATCGCCCCAAACGACCTGTGCCAGCCATTACACTTCACGCCCGATAGTTGTTATGTCAGTGGACCTGCAGGGAGTTGAACCCTGTAGCCTTGATTGCAAGTCAAGGCGCCGACCCGTCGGCAAGCCCATTAGTTATGTCAGTGACTCGTGTGGGATTCGAACCCGACCTAGCTGGCTTGAAAGACCAGCAACCTCACCAGAAGTTGAACGAGCCATATTCGTTATGTAGGTGCGCACCTCTAGCGCAGTTGTTCTCTAAGTGTTTTTTGCAAGCAACGCATTCAGTGGACTGGGAGGTGCTCGAACCCTCCTCTACGGTTCTTCAGACCGTCACTATACCGTCTCAGCTACCAGTCCATCTGTATGTAAAACGTTGGAAATAGGCACGAAAAAACCCGGTGTCACTTTGGGGTAACACCGGGTTCGCCAACGTTGCTTCGTTAGTACGGCCGAGTGTTACCTCCGATGTGGATGCAAGGGGAGCGTATTCGCGTCTTGCGACACGATACAACCCTCATATCCATTAAATCGTTCGGTACTCAGCCGTATTGAAGTCATGATCTCGTATCCAGTGATTGATTGCTTTTCAGATTCCTTGTTCCGCGACCACATTCGTCGCGTGCTGCAGATATAGACGCTCTTCTCCTGGATTGGTTCGCATGAAAAAGTGCTTTTCTCAAAAAGCGTCGACAGCATCAAATCGATTAGAATTCCGCGTTGTACTCAGCCAGATACCAATAATGCGAACTCTTTTGACCAAAAGGAATCATTTTGCCAGCTGTCACTGTAAACCATAGAGTGCCTCGACACAGGAATCAACACAGAAAGTTAGCGTAAGCTGGGCGATTCGTCGTTCCCTACGGTTGACAAGATCCTTGATGGTAAGGCTAGGAAGACCCCGCCATTCTTCAATGCTAGGTCGTTGAGCAGATTTCCGGTTCTCTCGTTGTAGACGCCAGATCCCAACCCAATCACGTTGACAGCGACGTTCGGGTGCTGTTTGGCCATCTCTGATATCTTGCGATGAACCGCCAGCACACGACTTACGTTTTCGGTAACTGCCTTAGCAACTCTAGCCTTGTAGACATCCTCACTTTCACCACTGTTTCTACTGCCGACAAAGATGCGATCTCCATTGACGTCAACCGATGGCAAACCATCACTGAAAACGATTATCGTATCAACGTTTGGAATGCGGTAAGCTTCTTCAAAAGCCGCAAGGAAATTAGTGCCATCGGCATTCGGATCAATCTGTTTTAGGATTTCCAAAATCCTCTCTCTTCCTCCGTCGCTCAGTCTTTGCATTTGAACTTTAACTTCAGCACTGTCCCCAAATACGATGAGCGCAGCGGATGTCACATTAAGTCCATTGATCCATCGTTCGATTACTTCAACGATTGGCATCCAATTGTTAAGTACGACACCATTCGGCCCTTTGCCGCTCTGCATGCTTTTTGATATGTCAACCATAAACACGACGTTTTCGAGTTTCCCGCCGAGTCCAACGAGCTTGTTGTTGATCGTTCTCTGTTGCGAGATCGCTTGCACCCGCGCGTCCGCCGCATCCTTACGGGCATCCGCAAGCTGCTCTTTCAAGTTAATGATCTCGGATTCGGAGAGGTTCAAACCATCTTCAAGTTTTTTTATCTGCGAAGCTAGAACCTGCTTTTCTCTCAATTCAGAAGCCTTCTCCCGTGATTGCTGGTCGGCGATACGCTCTATTCGCTCGTTGGCACTCTCAAGCCTCGAGATGAGCTCTTCACGCTCATTTGTCATGGCCTCAAGCTTCTGCGCAACATCTGGATCAGATGCCGCCTTGCTCATTTCAAGCTGCTGCGTAACAGAACCAAGTTGGTCTTCAGCGTCGCTTGCACGTCGTTTTGAGCCAACTGCGATAAAAAGCAGGAAACAGCAGGCAACTACGAACATGTCTGTCGTGGATATCCATCCTACTTCGTCGGTTGATTGATTGAATAATCTGCTCGATCGTCTCATGTACGCTCAGTTCGCGACTTCGTTTATGGGGTGTATCATTCGTTGGGTTGCGGGACGCTAATAGATTTTTCCATCGTGCTGAACCTCGACAGTTGATCAAGTACGCTGGAAAGCTCTCTTGTACACTCAGCGAGTAAGTTGACCGAATCCTCAAACGAACCGGTTGCTCTTTGAAGAACTTCGACTGTCGGCAATGCGCGTTTCTTGATCACATCGGAAAGCTCCTGGCCCGCTTTGGAAGCAATCGAAACCTCGTTTAGTGAATCAGCTAGCCGCCCAACAGATAACTGCATATCCTGCGCGAGAGAATCGAACAGCTTAAGATTCTGGTAGGACGGAAGAATCGTATTCGATACCGTTTCGCTAAAGTCTCGTGCGGCACTTGTTATCATCGAGATAATGTCCGACGAACTCTGAAGTCCAGGAGCTGCAGCAGCTAAGTACGCCGCAGTCTCTTTTAGAGGTCCCTTTATCTCTTCCGTCCCTGCTTGGATTGCCGAAAGATGATTGGCGACACTCTGGCTTAGCTGGTTCAGGACATGCTCCATTTTCTCCAGGGTATTCCCAACCAAGTGTTTTTGCGAATCTTGGAAATCCTGAGCTTGCTTAGACCAATTTCTGCTAGTCACGTCGGCTTGCTCGTTTGCGGATGCAATCAACGTCGCGTGAAGCTTCTGTTGCTCGGAACAAGCGTTGGTGACGCTTCCGCATGCTTTTTGCAACTGGTCCGCGATAGCTGATAGTGCCGCCCCCACAGAATGCAACTCCTTGACTCCATCAAGAAGGTGCTTGTGTGACGGAATGAGTTCCCGTTCCGTAGATTCTTTCAGGATCAGGGAAGCAGTTCGCCAGTCTGACGATGTTGCCTTTAATTGCGGGGTTAGCTCTGCTAAAGCTGCGAATGTTGATCTTGATACATCATGTATCTCAGCAAACTTTTGAGTTAAAGCCGGCACGCTCTCAGGAAAGCTTCCTATGGCAGCGGTTAAAGAAGTAGTTGCCGCTTCCAATCTTCCAACAGCAACTAGCACCGACCGGTGCGGGTCATCCATGTCGGAGGTTGCTTTAATCCAGATCTCATCGATGAGCAATTGACCGTCGCGCCGAGATTTGTCGATATCAATCTCAACAAAATAGATCAGCAACTGGCTCAATAGTGCAAGGACAGCGCCTGTAGCGACACCTCCAACTAGAGGAATCGCTAGCGACTGCACATCATCGAAATCGACTTCCATGGTGATAAAGCCGATCATCACCCGTGTTCTTGCGCAAGTCGAGAAACTCTTCGAAGTCCAAATGCCAAGGTTCTAGGTACGCACACACGGCCCCTTTGCGTTTTCCGCCTTGATTCACCGCTACTGCAGCGTCGTTGACGATCTTGAGGAATGGTATCACCCCTTGGCTTTCACCATTGGTGCCGTGAATCCTGGCACCAATCGCACGCACGTTGGTCCAGTCGTTGCCCAATCCGCCGGCCCATTTCGAGAGTTGTGCATTGTCGCCGATACTCTTGAAGATGTGCGCCAGATCGTCCTGGACCGTGGTCAAGTAACAACTGCTGAGCTGAGGATGCTTTGTTCCAGAATTGAACAGGGTCGGAGTGGCACTTGTGTAACGGAACGAAGATAAGAGATCATAGAACTGAATCGCGCAGTCGGTGCGAGACTCAGCGGGTTCGGCTAGAGCCAAGCCCATGGCCACCCGCATCCAAAAGTACTGCGGCGTTTCGATGCGTCGACCTTCAACGTGCAATAGATAGCGGTCGTAGATCGTTTGAATGCCTAGATAGCGGAACTTCTCATCTCGATTGATATCTAGCGCCTTGGCCAATCGGCCGACGTCGAATTGACGCAGATCGGAGCTGAGGCGATCGTTTTGAATGCCTTCGATCAAATAATGTTCAAAGCGGTTGCGATAAAGCGTCACAAAGTCATCGCGATTTTGTGCACAACCAAGCGACTGTCGATAGATGATCGCACGCTGCAAGGCTGCCGCTAGCCGATCGTATGCGAGATCGATCTCGATACGGCTGCGGGCAGAAAGAACGAGCGATCGAGCGATGTCTTCGGGAGTCATCCCTGAGAAAGAACCCTTAATCACTTCATCGATAAGCTCCTCGCAGTCAACTTCAGCAGCATGCGACTCTGGGAGCGATGCGAGGAAGCTACGGATGCGACTGGCGTCGAAGCGAACGCGAACTCCCGGTTCGATCTCCACTTGTGGAGCCGCCACAGCAGGCTGACTGCGATCGTCTGCGATGACAGGTTCTGAATGCCGAACAGCCCGAAGCTTTGCATGTTCGGAACGATAAAGGATGTAGCGGCGCGCCACTTTGAAGTGCTGCCGCTGCATCAAGCCGATTTCGACGATGTCTTGAATTTGCTCAACGTGCAGTGGCTCAGCTCGCCCTGGCGCTGTGGCAAGTTCAATGACTTGCTCGACGATGCTTAGAATGTCCTGGTAAGAATCCGCCGGCAGCGGTTGCCCATCCGCCAGATTCAATTCCGAACGAAAAGCTTTTTCGATCGCCTGCTCAATTCGACCTCGATCGAACTCGGCCTCGCGACCATCTCTCTTCCTGACCCGCATCAATGCGGCACTTTCGACCGTCCAACCCATGTCTTTAGTTCCTATGTTAAAATGACGTCAAACAAACCTCATGCAATCGCCTCTGCAGTGACCGGTCGCAAGACCGGCAATCGCAACTCTGCAAAACGCAATGCTCCAAACAAAACCAATCCAAACCCAAAATCCGATAACAACGTGTTTTGAAAGAATGGTACGGCTGCGATATAGCAGCTTGTGAAGCTGGCCCATGATCTCTCATACATCGTTAACCAACATGCAGAATTCGTAACGATAAAGAAGCCAATCGAACCCTACAACGAAGCGGCTATCAGTCGCTTGGCGTCGATTCGCTGGCCCGCCCACCAGCCAGCGACGACGTACAGAGCCATTGACAGGTAAATGACGATGCACATCCAGTGAAATCCGATTGCAACATCGCTGATGAGCATGGCGAAAATCGGAATCGATAACGATGTCCAGCGATTCCCCAACGCTGCGCCTGCGAATAGCCCAACCGCTCCCACCGCCGCAAAATTCGGTGGATGCGGTATCAAGCGACTGAGAACAGCCAACACGGTTAGCGCAGCAATAACCGCAGTACGGTTCGAAACAATCATGACGTTGGTCCTTTTTGTATGCCTTGCGAATTTGCTTTGCTTCGGCGTCGTCGCCACAAAGTCATGCCGGTTCCAGCGATGCTTAGCAATGCCAAGCTCGACGGTTCAGGAACGGCCGTGATGGTCAAGTTGTCGAATGCAACGTAGGTCGGTGTATTGATGCCAAAGGCACCGACATCGGACGATGCGAACGACAATGCGACAGATCGAGAGTTCGCAATTGATGAAAGGTCAACCGTTAGCCAGTTCGATAGGATGAAATCCTGGCTATTGTCCGCAAAAGTGAAGTCGGCAAGATTTACCGTCACCGAACCGACGGAATTGCCCGTACCGTTCAGTCCGTCGAATCCATTGAGCGAGACGCGAAAGAAGTCGGGGTCATTCCCAGAGACTCCTCCAAACTTTTTGGCGAAGCTGTCTCCGGTCTGCATCGATAAGGCTGCATAGGTCGTGTTGGCCAGTGAAACTGAGGACAGTAGTGTGTTAGATGGCAAGTTGAAGAATGCATGAGATCCTGAATATGCAACCGCATAGCTTTGAGAACCACTAGCCCCAGCGCCAGGACCAGCTGGAGCGAAGGACGCGTACTGGTTCATAAACCCAGGCGTCGTAGTATTGATAACGTTGCTGTACGAAAAGCCGTTCCAGAATCCGCCAAAGCTAGAGTTGTAGCTATTGCCGAAATATACGCCGCCACTAGACCAACCGTTGGTGTTGGTCCCGATGCCGCTGTTGCCATTATAGAAACTGTTGGGTGGAAGACTTAAGTCCTCGAATCCGATGACAATATCTGCCCGACTGACATTCGACAAAAAGCAACTCATTAAGCCAAGAACGAACGAAACTAAAACTCTCATGGTGTTTCTCCAAGGGTAAGGAACAAAAAACTAGTAAACACAAAATCTAGGGCAATTCGACAACTTCTTGCTTGGCACGTGTGATCCACTTGCCCAGCACCGATTTGTCGAGGGATTCTGAAACGAAATGAACTCTCGAATCAGCAAACAGCAACATCGCTCCACCTGGGTGAGCGCTGCGAATTTCGTTGTCGCCGACCCAAGCTGTACGGTCATTGATTCCGTGAGCGACAACGAAAATGTTCCGACCATTGATCCATTCTCGATCGGGACCGCCGACGTCTTCTGACACGGCGAGCGTATTGGTCAAGCCATCGAGCACGTCACGAAAGCTGAATGCTCGTTCGTTTACAAACAAGCCGTCATCCTGCTCACGGTCGTTGATTAACTCGCCGAATATGCCGCCGTAGCTGATAAGCCCTTTTCCTGAAACGAGGTCGGGCTCGCTTGGGCAAAGGTAGAAGGGAAGATCTGTCGTCGCCGAAGTCCTGTTCTCGGGTGCATCGAATGGCTTGCTCCATTTGATTTGCTGGTGCAAATTCTGCTGCTCGATAAAGGGCAAGAGCATAGCTGACCATGCGAACTGTTTTCTTGTTGGAGGCGAATTCCAAGCACGCCATTCCAGGCATCCTGTCGGCAATGATTTATGAACATCGTGATAATTATGAAGCGCGATTCCAATTTGGCGGAGGTTGTTTTGGCACGACGCCTTGCGAGCGGCTTCTCGAGCTGCTTGCACTGCTGGCAGTAATAGAGCAATAAGAACCCCAATAACGCCAATCGTCACAAGCAGCTCGACAAGTGTGAAGCCACCGGAGTGATCGCGCGAGCGCAGACGGCGAAGCCGGACCAATGCTCGCTCAACAATTTGCTGCTTCACCGAATCATCGCTGCATGACCAGAGTGCAATCTCCGATCGATCTCTGCCGCAACCGACGCAGACTTCCATCTCTGATAGTTGGCACTGGCGATTGCAAGGCGATGCAACTTGGCGGACCATATTTGAACCCTCCATGACGATCCCTATACGTTTTCTGTAGCCTTGCCTTCCGTGTCGCGTGATCTAGCATGCCGACGCCTACGAAAGGCAACGCCCCCCAAGCCCGCAATGGCGAGCAATGCCAGACTTGATGGCTCTGGGACTGCTGAGACATTCATGACTCCCACACCAAGTCCTGTGCCCAATCGGAAATCAAAGCCACCTGACCCAGTCGTTAGCCAGTTGTCGCGTATTGGATTGCCTAAGCTGTCGACGAACGCTCCGTTACCCGGAATGTCGAAGAGTCGGACAAATTGAATGTTGTTTAAATCAAGCAGACCGCCAGACACTAGGGTGTGCGAGGTCAATTCATCGAGATCGAAAGGCGTACCGAAGCCAGCAGCATGTTTGCCTGCCAGGTTGTAGACGTTGGTGACGTCGTAACCAGCGAAGGCTCCACTCCCTTGGATTGGCCCCGCGTTTCGACTAATGCTGTTGAACCTTGCGAAGTCAATGCCGTTGGTTGAAACATCGACATAGGCGAACTCGGCGAACAAGCCTAGAACACCATTCGAGTTAGTGCCAAACGTATAGCCGTTTTCGAATACTGCGAAATCGTGCCCCAAACCGTTCCTGATTCCGGTCGGGAATGTGACTGTAAGAAATCCTGGTGAAAGACCATTGGCTATTTGAGTGACGTCTAAGTCACCAAGGCTATTGAAGCCACCTGTTTGATTGATGACGGAACTGCCTCGAGGTGCGAATGACGTACGAGTCGGATCGATGAAATTTGCCCACTCCCGAAATCGGCTGTCATTGGCCGCGATCGCTGGATCGATCGTGTGGGTGGTCTCAGTGGGGCCTGAGAATACAAGATCAGCTTTTGATTCTTCGCAATAAAAGCTGGCAACCCCGAACATGGACACGATAGTAAGTGTCCGAAGTGGTCGAAACATGACTAATCCTTTTATCCACGCTCGCAGACGCCCAGGGGATCAGGTATGCATCCATTTGATGCAACCGGATCACTGTTGGTTTTGCGAGAATGGACTAGCCAACAAATGGCTGAAACTGGTTTTGACAAAGCGGGTCAGCAGAACGGTCACAGTCCTCTCGTGATACTTTCCACGAAGCGGGCCGGCGCATCGATCCACTGCAACGATTGCCCCAATCCAGGGAGGCACTGCATCGTCTAGCTCAAGGTAGGTCTTCTGACTCACCACCGTATCGTTCGCTCACAGCCTTCTCATCCGTTAGTCCTGACAAGCGTCAGGCGGACAATGGCTCATTCATGAGAAAGGAGAAACGATTGCAATCGATAAAAATTGCGGGTGGAACACAGCGGCCGGACCGTCCCGGAATTGCCTTCATGAAGAAGACGCACCGGAGTTCCCTGTTCACCTTGTTGGTTGCCAACATAGGTCACCTTGGACGTTAGCAGTTTACCGGGATACGTTGGGTTGTCAAATGGAGGAACAATTCAATGGTGATCTTCTAAATAGCTCCACATTATTACCGGTGCGCTACGCTGCTAGCGCAAAGGTGTTTCGCATGTCCGTATAGTGGTTGTTATTGCAAGCTAGCCAATC